>CAZEOY010000173.1:1532-4090 GCA_964513835.1 uncultured Syntrophobacteraceae bacterium | reverse complement strand
AACCTGCCGCACGCTGGGTATTCCTTATGTCTACAAGAGCTCTTATGACAAGGCCAACCGGACGTCCATCGAATCCTACCGTGGGCCGGGAATCGACCGTGGGCTTGCAATCCTGGCCCGGGTGCGCCGTGAAGTCGGGGTGCCCGTTCTGACGGACGTGCACGGTGCGGATGAGGCTGCCCGGGCGGCTGAGGTGGTCGATATTCTCCAGATCCCTGCTTTTCTGGCACGCCAGACGGACCTTCTCCTGGCGGCGGGGCGCACCGGGAAGCCGATCAACATCAAAAAAAGCCAGTTCCTGGCTCCATGGGATATGTCGCAGGTCGTTTCCAAAATCCGTCAGACGGGCAGCGGAAACCTCTTGCTGACCGAGCGAGGAACGTTTTTCGGCTACAACAACCTGGTGGTCGACATGCGCTCCAATGCCATCATGTCGGAGTGGGGCTACCCTGTGGTCTTCGATGCGACCCACAGTGTGCAATTGCCTGGCGGGCAGGGCGGTTCTTCGGGCGGCCAGCGGCAGTTCGTGGCCCCGTTGGCCTGCGCTGCGGTGGCGGCAGGAGCTCATGGCGTTTTCATCGAGGTGCACGAAGATCCGGATCGCGCCCTTTGTGACGGACCGAATTCGCTGGCCCTGGAAGACGTTCCACCCCTGTTGGAGATGCTGGGCAACATTTACCGCCAGGTTCGCATGGCGCATGGGCAGGGCGTGAAATGAACCCTGAAGCGCCGGCTCCAAAGCGTCGATGGAAAGGTTGCGCGGAATGGACCTGGATGAAACGATTCGAGCTCGAATCCTCCCTCTGAGAATGATGATCTTTGACGTCGATGGGGTATTGACCGATGGTCGGATCGTCTATCATGACGACGGAAGCGAGCTGAAAGTTTTCGATGTGCAGGACGGACATGGTATCAAGCTGCTCCAGCGTGCCGGATTGGAGGTGGCGCTCATCACGGGAAGATCTTGCCGGGCTGTCGATCAGCGGGCCAGTGGGCTCGGGATCCAGAGAGTGTACCAAGGAAGCAAGGTGAAGGTGGAGGCTTATGAACAGATCCGGGCCGAGACAGGATTCCGGGACCACGAGCTGGGTTTTATGGGCGATGACTTGATTGACATCCCCGTGATGCGTCGGGTCGGCTTTGCTGTTTCGGTTCCCAATGCATCCCCCCATGTGTGGCCGTATGCTCACTACATCACGAGGTTGGGTGGGGGGCGCGGAGCGTGTCGGGAGGTGTGTGAGATGATCCTTCAGGTTCAAGGACTCTGGCAACAAGTGACCGATCGCTACTTCCGAGCTTGAGGGCCATGCCCCTGCCTCCTTTCCGCCTCGCCGGTTTTCCTTTTAATCACCATCGGATTGATTTTTGGATTGAGAATAAGCCTTTACAGGCATGCCTGTTGCATGTTAGACTGTATATGGTTCTTAATATACGGAATTCATTATAGAAATTTGAACAGCTTTCGGGAGGGTGGGTTGGATCTGACGATGGTGGAACACCGGGGATGAAACAGTCTGATTCCTGGGTTGGTTTGCTGTGCGGTGGCGCGGAAAGGTACTGGGCCGGTCCGGGAGCGTGGGGTCGAGGATGGCGCTGAATTCTCGCAAGGTGGTTCGCATGCTGCTCCTGCTGATCGTTCTGGGGGCGAGCGGGGTCCTGGTCTCTGCCGTCTGGAAGGGTGTGATGCGAAAGGATCAGCAGCTGGAGCAGGCGAGTGAGCCTGCCGAGGCTGAGATGAAGCTGACCGACATGGAATACATCGAGATGCAGGAGGGGAGGCGTTTGTGGGCCCTCAAGGCTTCCGAGGCCACCTACAATCAGGAGGACCAGAAGACGGTTCTTAAGTCGGTTCACCTGACCTTCTTTCTGGAAGACGGCGACAAGGCCTATCTCGAGAGCGAGGACGGAGCCCTCTATGCGGGGACCAAGAACATCGAGTTATGGAATGATGTTCGGGCTGATTTTCCTCGCGGGTACAGTTTACTGAGTGATCGGGCGTATTATGAGCATCAGAAGAATCTGGTTACCTCCGAGGCGCCCATCCGGGTGACGGGTCCGGAATTCACTCTGACCGGGCAGCGATGGGAGTATAGGATCCCCGAGCGCAAAGGCATGGTTGAGGGGGACGTCCGCGCCAGTTTCGTTTTTTTGCCGGCCCCGGCCGCCCGATGAATCTTGGAGGTTTGTCGGAGTTGGGAGTATGGAAGCTGCTGTCCGGAGGGCTGCTCTGCCCGGGTCGACGAATCAGGGCCGATTGGGGCCGCCAGAGTGCGAGGAGGTTTATGCGGAGCCTTGTTAAGAATGAGCGCGGAGGAGGTCCGGTGGAATCCGCTGGGGTGAAGTTTGCACGGAGAGGATGGCTTGCTGGGCTGGCCATTCTGGTGATGGTCTGCTGCCCGGGTTCTGGATATTCTGCTGGAAAGCAGAGCTCGAAGCCGGCAGCGGCCCGGACGGGTCCCCTCAAAAGTGATGCCCCGCTCAATATCGCCAGCGACAGGATGGAAGTGAACCAGATGGAAAGGACGATCCTGTTCGAAGGACATGTGGTGATTCAGCAG
>CAZEOY010000173.1:0-1522 GCA_964513835.1 uncultured Syntrophobacteraceae bacterium | reverse complement strand
TCAGCAGGAGGATTTGACCATCACGGGCAGACGGATGGTGGTTTATGCCGCCGCAGGAAGCAAGGGGAAGGAGTCCGAGCCCTCCATGATGGATCAGATCGATCGCATCGAGATCGAAGGAGACGTGAGGATCTCCCAGCGTGAGAAGGTGGCCACCTCTGACAAATCGGTTTACTATCATCGTGAACAAAAGATTTTGCTCATAGGGAATCCGATGGTTTCCCAGGGTGAGGACACGGTGCAGGGGCGGCTCATCACTCTTTATCTGGCCGACGGCCGAAGCGTGGTGGAGGGAGGCGAGTCGTCACCGGTACAGGCTGTTCTCCATCCTCGAAAGGAATAGGTTTTGCGGGCTGAATCCGACGGCAAGAGTCTGGTGGTAAAGGATTTGGTCAAGGTTTACGAAGGGCGCGCCGTCGTGGACCACGTGACGCTGGAAGTGCGGGAAGGCCAGATCATTGGGCTTTTGGGGCCCAATGGGGCGGGAAAGTCGACCACCTTTTACAGCATTGTGGGCATCATTCGCCCGGATGCCGGGGCGATTGTACTCGACGGCGAAAGCCTGAACGGGATTCCCATGTATCTTCGGGCCAGAAAGGGTATTACCTATCTGCCCCAGGAGCCGTCGGTTTTCCGGAGGTTGACCGTCGAAGAAAACATCATGGCCATTCTCGAAACACTCGATATGGGTAAGGAAGAGCGGCGGGTGCGACTCAAGGAGCTGCTGGCCGAGCTCAATATCGCTCATCTGGCCAAGAGTCGTGCCGATCGATTGTCGGGGGGGGAGAGGCGTCGGGTGGAAATCACACGGGCCCTGGTTACGCAGCCCAGTTTCATTCTCCTGGATGAGCCATTTGCGGGGATCGATCCCATCGCGGTCCTCGAGATTCAAGGGCTTGTACGTTCCTTAAAAGCCAAGGGCATTGGGGTGCTCATTTCCGATCATAACGTTCGGGAGACGTTGAAAGTCTGTGACTGGGCCTACATCATGCACGAGGGAAGAATCCTCGAGGCGGGTGAGCCCTTAAGCATCGCGCAGAGCGATTTGGCCCGGAGAACCTATCTGGGAGATGAATTCAGCTTGACGTAATTTCAGGATAACATCATGGCGGCCCTTGAACTGAAACAACAGCTCAAACTGAGCCAGCAGCTGATCATGACTCCGCAGCTGCAGCAAGCAATCAAATTGCTCCAGCTATCCAGGCTGGAACTGCTCGAGACCATCAGTCAGGAGCTGGAGACCAATCCTCTGCTCGAGGAGGTTCAGGAAGAGGTGGGGGAAGGGGGAGACATCGGAGAGGGTGGGGAGCCCGAAGCGGCGGCTCCCGATGGTGAGGCTCCCGTTCAGGATTCATTTCAAGAGGTTGAAGTCGTCGAAAAGGTCCGTGAGGACTTTGACTGGGAGTCCTACCTGGACGAATACAGCAGCGGAAGTCCGGGAGTGGTGGAGACGGATCCCAACAAGGAATGGCCTTCATTTGACAGCAAACTGAGCCTTCCCGCCTCCCTTGAGGATCATCTG
>CAZEOY010000172.1:0-7157 GCA_964513835.1 uncultured Syntrophobacteraceae bacterium | reverse complement strand
AACCCTCGAAGGGGCAAGCAAGGCCAGTTCCTGGGCGATCATGCCCCCCATGGAGAGCCCCATCACCAAAGCCCGCTCGATCCCCAGGTGATCCAGGATGCAGAGAGCATCCTCGGCAAGCTGGCGAATCGTATAGGGTCCCTCCGGCATGTCGGATTGGCCGGCACCCCGGTTGTCGAACGTGATGGTGCGGTAGCGCTGCGCCATGTAAGGAATCTGTCCGTAATAGGACCACGCCCCGCCGCTCAGCCCGCTGATAAGCAGAAGCGGCGCCCCTTCCCCGTGGACCTCGTAGTAAAGTCTCACCTCCCCGCACCCGCAAAAAGGCATCCTTCCCCCTCCGCATCTTCAGAATTTTGAACAGGTCGAACTTCATCAATGATCGGACGAAAACCTCTCTCCTCAACAGGACGGGTCTTTGGTTAGAAACGTCGCCGCAGCCCGAAGGGTCGGTCGTTTCCGTTGTCATCCAGGAAACGGAAGAAGAGCACGCCCAGGTGATGCTGTACCGCGCCGGCCCAATGCTCTGGCAGCCGCTCACGTGTCGGTGAACCGATCTGAGCTTCAAAAGTGGCCTTCTCGCTCAGATTGCCGGCCTTGTCTCGGATGCGGACCTCCACCCGCACATAGTCCCAGGTCCGGATCCAGCTCGGGGTATTGAGCGTGAGAAAACCCGAGAACTCCGCCTGGTCGCGTCCCTTCAACGGGATGATTTCCGTATCGGTGTGCTTGCCCAGCTGGGTGACGACCACCCACAGGTGAGACATATCCCCGTCGGGATCCGAACCGCGAAGAAAAACCCTCCACGTTTCTCCTCCCCAAAGAGATGAGACCGCAAAACCGTCCTCAAGGCGCGGAGGGTTGCCCGGCCCCATGGTCTGAGGTTGAGGAGCCTCCCCCGGCATCATGGCAACTGGAGCGCAAGCACCCAACACCAGCAAGGCCACGGACAACAGGAGGGACTTCAAAAACATTTGCTGATCCTGGAGGGTTCTCATTTCAGAACTCCTTCCTCTCCGGCTCTGTGTCGTTCATGACGGCCACCCGCCGGACGATCAAACCCGCCGATGCAAATTCTCCTTTCGGGCGACAGGAACCAGCCCCGTGCTGCCCGACAACATACTCACAAAATAAAAATAAGCATTCCCATTGACTCGAGGAATCGCTTCGCGTCTCCAGGCCCCATACTCTGTGCCTCGTCCAACCTGCACTTCTATCGTGCAACGACTCGGCCACCCAGCCTTCTGCAGCCTTCTCGATTCCATACCTTGCCGCAGGCGGACGAGAGCTTGCGGGGTCGTACGTTCCTGTATTAATTATTAATTGGAGTGTAACAATAGGAGACAAGCTCCGCGGCAACACTCAACAATGACGGAAGCCATTCGTTCAGAGGCTTCCCTTTCATGCGGCCCAGACGAAGCTGGGGCTTGCGTAAAGCTCCGGCTTCCATTATGTTCAAGCGTCGATTCGTCAGATGCCTTAGGGTCGGAAGAGCGTTCCAGCGCGCCGAAGACCGTCCCCCCAGTTCATCGCCCATACGAGGAGAATGATCCATGGTGGCCAAAAAGGAAGTATGCTCCTGCACAAACTGCGGCAACGAAGCTGAGATGATCGTCACCTGTGAACTGGTCGATGTCGAAGAAGCAGGAGTAACAAAGAAGAAACAGAAAGAGACCAGAAAGTGCACCCATTGCGGCAATGAAGCCGATATGATCATCGACCTGGAGCCCTGATCCTCCGTCGATTGCTTCGGTGCACAGGATGGCGCCATGATTTCACGGCTCGTGAGCACATGAGGGCGGTCGCCTGCGCGGAGCCGCCCTTTCATTTTTTCAAGACCTTTTGAGCGATCTTTTTCACTTCGGCGACCGCTCCGGCTGCATCAACACCCCTCAGTATCCCCATCTCGAGTGAAAGCCGGCCGTTTATCCAGACGTAGCGGACATCCGAGCCCCGAGCGGCATAGACAAGATGCGAGATGGGCTCGTACATGGGAACCAGGTGAGGCTGGTTCACGTCCAGTGCAATGACATCGGCCTTCTTCCCGGCTTCCAGGCTTCCGATCTCCCCGTCCCATCCCAGTGCGGCGGCCCCTCCCGAGGTAGCCAGTCCCAGCACCGATTCGGCCGGGCACACCAGGGGGTCCAGCCGAGCCACTTTGTGCAGTTTGGCCACCTTGTCCATTTCCCTGAAGAGGTCGAGGGCGTTGTTGCTTGCGCAGCTGTCCGTCCCCAATCCCAAGGTCACGCCCGCTCTCAGCATTTCGGGAACAGGCGCCACCCCGGAAGCGAGCTTCATGTTGCTGGCCGCGTTGTGAGCGATGCCCACCCTTTTTTGGGAGAGCAGGCGAATTTCCTCCCCGTTGATCCAGACCGCGTGAGCTGCAAGGGTTCTCTCATCCAGGAGTCCCAGCGCATCCAGATGCAAGACGGGACGCCTCCCGTAGTTTTCCTCGACGGTGCTCACTTCCCACTCAGTCTCGGAAAGATGAATCTGAAAGAGGATCCCCTGGTCGCGGCAGAGATCCTTGACCCAGCGCAGGGTATCCGGGCTGCAGGTATAGGGAGCGTGGCAGAAAAGGGAGGGGCGCAGACGGCCATCACGGTTCGGAAAGGCTTTCAGGAAGGACTCGGCCCGAACCCTGGCCGTTCTCGGATCCGAGTGGTCGGGAGTCGGGTAATCCAGAATTCCCTGGCCCAGGACGGCCCGCAGCCCGGCATCCCGCACGGCCGCTGCCGCCTGTTCCTCGACGAAATCGCCGTCGCAGAATGTGGTGACGCCATTTTGCAGCATTTCCACACAGGAAAGCAGAGTCCCCCAGTAGACCATTTCAGGCGCCACCACGGCTTTCTCAGCCGGGAAGATGACCTCATGGAGCCACCGATCCAGAGGCAGATCATCGCCGAGACCGCGAAAGCAGCTCATGGCCGCATGGGTGTGGGTGTTCACCAGCCCCGGCATGACCAGATGTCCTGTGAGATCGAGACTGCGCCCGGCACGAAATCGACGCTGCAGGTCTTCCGAATCTCCCACCGCCACCAACCGATCGGATCGAATGGCTACAGCCCCGGACCGAATGGTTCGCATGGCCGCATCGCAGGTCACCACCCAATCCGCGTTGAGAAGCAGCCAGTCCACTTCCTCGAGCGACGGGGTGACCGGATCAGGGTCGGATGGCGCGGGCGATGGCGCGCACATGATCCATGACCTCCTCAACATCCAGGGTGAGCAGCTTACGGTCTTCCATCACGACCCGACCGTGGATGACACTGTGCCGCACATCGGATCCCCGCGCGGCGTAAACCAGATGGCTGACGGGCTCATAGAGGGGCGTGAGATGAGGGCGATCGAAACCCACCACGATGATGTCCGCCCACATGCCCGGTGTCAGCTCCCCGATCTTTCCCTCGAAACCCAGTGCCTTGGCGCCATTGCGGGTGGCCATCCGGAGCACAGCCGGGGCGGGCGCCACCGTCGGGTCGAGCGCCATCACCTTGTGGAGCTTGGCGCAGGAGTCCATCTCCCCGAAAAGATCGAGATTGTTGTTGCTCGCACACCCGTCCGTACCCAGCGCCACGTTGACTCCCCGCTCCAGCAGCGCCGGTACCGGCGCCACCCCCGAGGCCAGCTTCATGTTGCTCTCGGGATTGTGGATCACGTGGGCGCATCGTGAAGCCAGCAGCTCCATATCCCGCTCGTTGAGCGCCACGCAGTGATCTGCAATGAGGTGCGGCCCGAGCATCCCGAGGCTCTCGAGGTGTTCCACCGGTCGGCAGCCGTACAGGGACTGAACCTGTTGGACCTCAGCCTCGTTTTCGGACACATGAATGATCAGGGGCACACGCAGGCGCCTGGCGATCTCGTCGCAACGGCGCAGAAGATCGGGAGAACAGGTGTAAATGGCGTGCGGCTCAATGGCGACGCGCACCAGCGGATCCCCCGCCCAATCCACGATGAGAGACTCCGTGAATCGAAGGCCATCCTCGATATCTCCGTAGTGGGGCGAAGGGAAATCGTACAGGACCTCCCCCACCAAAGCCCTCATGCCGGCCTTCCGGGCAGCCCGAGCCACCATATGCTCAAACAGGTACATGTCACAGAACGTCGTGGTGCCGGAAAGGATCATCTCGGCACAGGCGAGGAGCGTGCCCCAGTAAACCCGGTCTTCGCTGAGCTTTTGTTCAGCCGGGAAAATGTGCTGATGAAGCCAGTCCATGAGGGGCAAGTCGTCGGCGAGGCCGCGGAAGAGCGTCATGGCTGCATGGGTATGCCCGTTGATGAGACCGGGCATCACGACACATCCCCGCACATCGAGGATCCTGCGGCCATGGAAACGGGCCCGAATGGAATCGACCGTGCCGACGGCGACGATTTCCGATGCCTGAACGGCCACGGCCCCTTCGGGATAGCGGTCGTCCCGGGAGTTGAGAGTCAGTACATCGCCGTTCACCAGCAGGAGGTCCACTTCCGTCTTTCCGGGGGGCAAACCGGCTTCATTCATTTCAAAAACACCTCGAACACAGGATCCACCTCCTCTTCACGGCTCCGCAATCCACTCCTGCAGACGCCCCAGCAAATCCTCGCGACCCAATCGCGTGGTCGACGAGAACAGGACCATTCCCGCCGGATCCAGGCTCAGACTGGCTGCAGCCTGCGCGCGATGAGACGCTCTCTTGTTCACGCTGACCTTGTCGGCTTTGGTGAGCACGGGGACAACGGGGATCCCCCGGTCACGGATCCAGTGCCACAACTGGAGATCCTCCGCTGTAGGCGGATGCCGGATGTCCATGATATGGACCATTCCCCTCAGGGTGCGCCGCGTCGTGAGGTAGGCTTCCACCATGGATCCCCATTGCGAGCGAACACTTACGGACACCTTGGCGTAACCGTATCCCGGGAGGTCCACCAAGCGGAAGGAGCCGTTGATCAGGAAAAAATTGAGGGTTTGGGTCAGGCCCGGTGTCTGGCTGACTCGAACCAGCTTTTTGCGCTGCACGAGGCAGTTGATGAGGGAGGACTTCCCCACATTGGATCTTCCGGCAAACGCCACTTCGGGAAGATCTTCGGGAGGGTAGTGCTGGGGTCGGACGGCGGACTTGACGAATTCCGCCGATTTGATGATGAGAAGTTCGGTCATGACCCGCCCATTTCCTACGAGCGGGAACGGAGGTAGTCTTCGATGCGGCGCAGACCTTCGGCGATGTTCTCCAGTGAATTGGCGTAGCTGAATCGAACGTAGCCTTCCCCGTTGGGTCCGAAATCGACTCCCGGGGTGATGCCGACATGGGCCTTTTCGAGGACTTCAAAGGCAAAACGATACGAATCCCTGGTGAAACGACGGGCATTGGCGAACACATAGAAGGCGCCCGTCGGCTCTACGGTGATCCCGAAACCGATCTCCTGGAGCCGCTTCAGCATGAACCGCCGCCGGGTATCGTAAGTTTGGCGCATCCTCTCCACATCCGCCCTCACCGACTCGTCCGTCAGAGCCACACAGGCGGCGGCCTGGGCCATGGAGTTGGCGGAGATGAAAAAGTTCTGGAGCAGCCGCTGCATGGACCGCACGAGATCCCTGGGTACAATGAGGTAGCCCAGGCGCCAACCGGTCATGGCATAGAGCTTGGAAAAGCCGTTGAAGACGATGCAATGCTTCGTGAACTCGAGCATGGAATGGACCTGCCCTTCGTAGACCAGACCGTGATAGATCTCGTCACTCAGGACCCATGGTCCCATTTGCGCAATTTCTGCCATGCGTCCCGATTCAAGGATATTTCCCGTCGGATTGGAGGGGGAGTTCACGAGAATGGCGCGCGTCCGGGGGCCTAAAGCCTTTCGGATGGATTCCGGACGATACTGGAATCCGTCCTCTTCATAAACCGGCACGTTGATCGGCTCCGCTTCGAGGAACCGCACGAAGTTCGGGTAGCAGGCGTAACCGGGGTCCGACAGGATCACCTGATCCCCACACTCCAGAATGGAGCCCATGGCGATCAGGAAGGCCGGTGAAGTGCCGGAAGTGACCAGGACCTGGTCCGGTTGGAGATTCTGAATGCCGTAGGTTTCCCGGTAATAGCGGCACACGGCTTCCCGGAGCTGCGGGGTCCCAAGGCTGTGCGTGTAGCGGGTCTCTCCCCGCTTCAAGGCTTCGATGGCGGCGGCCTTGACGGCCTCGGGCGTCTCAAAGTCGGGCTCGCCGATCTCCAGGTGGATGATGGACTCACCGGCCCTCTCCATTTCCTGAGCCCGCTCGAGCACATCCATCACAATGAAAGACTTGATGTCCTGAACCCTTCGGCAGATCACCTGAAACACCCTCTCCCATCTTCCCGCTGCGCCGGCACACGGGTCTATGAGGTTGATGTTGATTCTTCAAACTCCCGTTGGAAGGGTGCCATGGGACAAGCGTAGCTTGCCCCTGCGAGGTCATGCAGTCACGGGCAGGCTTCCCTTGGCCCGTGCCGCCCTTTGATTCCGTGGCATTGCTCCCCCACTCGCCGCGTCTTCCCGTTTCCGCGTCACGGACTCCCCTTCACTTTCAAAATGATCGGCTTGACCCGCTCCGCCCTCTCGATCTCGGCTACGAGCGCGTTGGCGACGGAGAACTCCTCGATCTGCCGGACCTGCACACTGTACATGGACCCCAGGGTCTGGTGCGGAAAAGTCTTGATGACCGCCTCATACCCCATGGCAGCCAATCGCTCCCTCAGCCGATCCGCATTCTCCCGGTCGCGGAAAGTCCCAACCTGCACGACATAGCTGTGCTGGCCTCCACCGCCCTCGCCTCGGTCAGGCTCTCTCTCGGCCGAGACGAAAGGCTCAGCTTCCGAGGCGGCTGCCAGTCCCGCAGGCGCCGAAGCACCCGAGTCGAAATCCCCGGTCGGGCGAACGGCTTGGGCAGTCCCCCCGCCAGCTCCGCCGCGTGTTGCCTCCCGCGTTGTGACCACTTCAAACGAGGAGGGCCTGTCGCTCGCCGTACCCATGAGTCCCCTGGGCCTGGATCCCCCTACCACACCCTGCATCCGATCCAGGTAGGTCCGCGCCTCCGACGCCATGGCCGAATAGGGAGACATCTTGATCACCCGGCTCAGGGAGGTCAGGGCACGCTCGATGTCACCCACGTTGTAGGAGAGGATTCCGTAGCGCAGATGGGCCTCCAG
>CAZEOY010000171.1:0-7176 GCA_964513835.1 uncultured Syntrophobacteraceae bacterium | reverse complement strand
GAATTCCGCGCCCGGGACGAAAAAGATCTCGCACGGTTCAGTGCATAGGGCGTTGGACTTATGGGTCCGGTCCGAAAGGGAGAGGGCCGACCAGCCGAAGGAGTTCCCGGATTTGACCGAACCGAGGGACATCACGACCCGCGGAGAGACCTCCACTTCCAAAATGATCTTGCCCCTCTTGAGAGCGTAGAGATACTCAGCCGGGTCGTTCTCATTGAAAACGATTTCCCGCTCCCGACACTCACGCGACTGGACGAGCGGACTCAGCTCCTCCAGCATGGGCTCGGTGAAGTCCTGGAGCAACAGGATCTTTTGCAGGTCGTCGATGGGTACCATACCGCTTCCTTGTCAGAGCAGATCGGTTAGGATGAAAAAGAGCAGCAGGAAGGCCGTAGCGACGGCGGCTCCGATCCCGACGGGAGCGGCTCCACGGTCGAGGGCCTGTTGCAGCGTGACGCTTTTCTGCTGCATTAATTCCCCAGAGAGCCCCCGGGCCCGCCAGAAAGGATAGAAGAGCAATTTGGCGACGCGGAAGGGGAGCTCGCGGGACTGGCGGCCCAACCACCCTGCCAGTTGCCGACTGAAGACCTCCTCTGCCCCGGCGTTCAACCCGTTCAGGATCCGGTCCGTCAGCCGGTAAAAAAGACGCCCTCCCCGACGGTAAAACCAATCTGCGTCAAGGTTGATGCTACGGATCTCCGCCGGATAGATCCCGGAGAGCAACAGCAGGGCGAAGGCAAGCGAGGAGAAAAACAGGATCTGCGACTGGGCAAGCACGTGAGAGGCCGTATAAGGCTCATAGTCGACGGGATTTGGCAGCAGGCTGTAGAGCGGGCCAGGGTAAGAACCAATGAAAACACAGAGGCCGGCAGTCAAGACCATGGCCAAGGACATGTTCCAGGGCGCTTCCTTGGGCCTCAATCCGGAATCATGAGAAAAAAAGGCGAAGTAGGGAATCTTGATCCCCGCGTGATGAAACACGCCGGCAGAGGCAAACAGGAGAATGAACCAGACAAACCGCAGATCACCCAGGGCGGCCGCTTCCATGACCATGGACTTGCTGACAAAACCGCTGAACAGGGGAAATGCGGATATGGATGCAGCCCCCACCATGCAGCAGATGCAGGTCAGAGGCATGGTCTTGTAAAGCCCCCCTAGATCGGTGGCACGAACCTTTCCTGTCCGGTACATCACTGCCCCCATGGACATGAAGAGCAAGGCCTTGAAGAGGATGTCGTTGAAGGCGTGGCACACCGCCCCATTGATGGCGAGAGGTGTCCCGATCCCGATCCCGCAGACCATGAAGCCTACCTGGTTGATAAGGCTGTAGGCAAGCACCCGCCGAAGATCGTTTTCAATGACGGCGAAGAAGATGGGAAAGCCGGTCATGGCAGCCCCAATCCAAATCAACGCCTCAGTCCCCGGAAACGCCCGTGCCAGAACATATACCGCCGTCTTTGTCGTGAACGCGCTCAACAGCACCGCCCCGGTAATGGTGGCTTCCGGATAGGCATCGGTCAGCCAGGGGTGCAGAACCGGCCAGGCACAGTTGACGCCAACGCCGACGAAGATCAGAATGGTAGCCAGACCGTTCAATCCAATGTAACCGAAGGAGATAGACCCGGTTTGGTGAATGTAAAGGACCACTCCGGCCAATAGACAGAGGCCTCCGGCGGCATGGACCAGCAGGTAGCGGAAGCCGGCGGCTTGGGCCTCCCGAGTCCGACGGTTCCAGATGAGAATCACTGAACAGACGGTCAGCAGCTCCCAGAAAACGAACAGTGTCAGGAGGTCCCCCGCAAACACCACCCCCAGCGCACTTCCTGCGTAAGCCAAGCCGGCCATCTGCTCCAGATCGTCCTGGAGATGCAAGGCGTAAATCGCGCCGAGAAAAGTGATCAGGTGGAAGGCATACCCAAAAAGGAGGCTTAGCCGATCGACTCTGACCAGCATGAGCTGATAATCCCAGAACGAGATCTCCCAATGGGTCCCGGAGGAAAACTGCAGCAGATTCAGGAATCCGAGGATCGGCAAAAGGATCAAGAACCCTCTTTGGGTCTTCCCCTTGAGAAAGGGCAGCACCAGAGCGCCCCCGATGAAAACCAGGGCCGGCGGCAGGCCGCTACTCATCGTAGTATTCCTCTCTACGCATTACCAGGGGTCGCAGGATGTACTTGGCGGCCAGCACCAACGCCACGCAGGCCACGAACCCATACACGGCATAGAACTCCGGCCAGCTCTCCCAGGGGAAATAGGCGTGCTTGTCAATGAACAGGTCCAGGACCAGCAGAAGCACCAGAGAGGGATAATAGACCCTGAACAACCGCTTGACGTTTTCCGGTTTGTCGAACAGATACTGCTTTTCTTGCTCCGTCGTCTCGGACATGGCCGGGTCCCTACAATGTATTGAATAAGATCAAGGCCAGATAAATCACCCCAACAGCCAACGTGATGAAGAAAAAGGGCCGATATCCCGGAACGGGGTCATGCCCAAGTTCCATTTTTTCGGACGATCCTCCGCTCATTTCCCACTTCCTCCCATCATGCCTCGAACAGCCAGCTCCGCAAGGTCCAGAAACGACTGAGGGAAAATAAACAAGACCAGGGAGATCACGGCGGTTACCACCAGGGGCGCCACGCAAAAGATCGGCGCCTCCGAAACCTTTTCCGGGAACAGGGCCTCCTGCGAACCGACAAAGAAAGCGCGGTAAACGATCGGCATAAAATAGGCTGCGTTGAGTAGTGAGCTGACCAGAAGGATCAGCAGGAGAGGGAACTGATCTGCCTGTAATGTCCCCAGGGCCAGATACCATTTGCTGAGAAATCCGCACCCGGGCGGTATCCCGATGATGGAAAGGGATCCAATGAAAAACGCCGCCATGGTGATGGGCATGCGTCTTCCGATGCCGACCATCTGGCTAATATACTTCTTCCCGGTGGCCACGAAAATGGCGCCGGCACAGAAAAACAGCGTGATCTTGCCGAAGGCGTGCATGGCGATATGAACCATGGCCCCCGTGAGCCCTTTGGGAGAGAGGAGGGCCGCACCCAGCACGATATAGGAAAGCTGGCCTATGGTAGAGAATGCAAGGCGGCGCTTCAGTTCGTCCTGGGTCAGCGCGATGAGCGATGCGACGAGAATCGTGAACGCGGCGACATAAGCCACTGCCGTTCCGAGATTGAGGGAAGCCAGCAGGTCGAGTCCGAAGACTCCGGTGAGAACGCGGAGAATGCAGAAGACTCCCACCTTAACAACGGCCACGGCGTGAAGCAGGGCGCTCACGGGTGTCGGCGCCACCATGGCCGCCGGGAGCCACGAATGGAAAGGCATGATCCCCGCCTTGGCAAAGCCGAACAGGAACATGAACAGCAGAACCGCGAGCAGCGCCGGCGAGGCCGATTGCGGCAGGAATCCGTGTGGCGAGAACTCCAGGGTTCCGGAGAGATGATACGAGAGGATCATGGCCGGCAGCACGAGCCCGATGGATGTCCCAACGATATACAGGAGATACTTGCGGCCCGACCGTCGCGCCTCGGCATCCTGGTGGTGAGTGACCAGGGGGTATGTGGCAAACGAGAGCATCTCGTAGAACAGGTACAGTGTGAAAAGATTGGCTGAAAAGGCCGCGCCGATGGTGGCCGAAAGGGCGAGAGCAAAGAAACAAAAGTAACGGGTCTGTCCGTGCTCGTTCAATCCCCGCATATAACCGATTGAATAGGCCGAAGTGATGATCCAGAGCGACGAGGCCACCAGGGCAAAGAGCATCCCGAGGGCATCCACCCGCAAAGCGATGGGCACGCCGGGCAGAACTTCAGCGAGAGTGAAGACCAACTCCTGCCCCTCCAGGACGGCGGGCAGCATGGAAAGGACGATCAGGAACTTCGCGCCTGCAGCCGCAAAGGTCCAGGTCTCCCGGACGTTGGCGTTGCGGCTGGAAATCAGGATCGGGACCACCCCGAGGGAAACCAGAACGGCGATCAGCGGTTTGAGGGAAGTGAGCGGTTCCAATTCAGTCCACCTGCTTTCAGAACATCGTTGCCGGAATGGCGTGGCGAATCACCCGGCCGACAATTTCTCCCGTGTAGAAGCCCACCACGATGAGTCCCAGAGCCGTCATCCAAAGGGGCACCAGCATGCCCAGCGGAGCCTCCGCGATGGCCGGTGCTGCATGGCCGTGGGAAACCTCCCCGTGTGAAGCCTCCAAGGGTTCAAAGTAACCGATCTCGAAGATGCGGAAGAACAGGACCACGTTCACCAGGCTGCTGAAAAGCAGCGCCGCAAGAAAACCGTAATGGCCCGCCTCCGCAGCCCCCAGCAGAAGGTACCACTTGCTGAAGAAACCGCAGGTGGGCGGAACTCCGATGATGGACATCGCCCCCAACACCAGGGCCCCCATGGTCCACGGCATGGTGCGAAAAAGCCCCTGCAGGCTTTCCAGCCTGCTCTCACCCCTGGCGTGGATGATGCCTCCCACGGCAAGAAATAGGCAAAGTGTCATGAGGGCGTCGTTGACGATGTGCAGGACCGACCCGGTAATCCCCGAACGGTTGCCCAGCCAGAACCCGCCCACCATATAGCCCACCTCGGCCACCACGATGAAGGTCAGCATCCGCTTGAAATCCTTCTCGGCCAGGGCCATCAGCGATCCCGCGACGATGGCGATGACCGCCAGCCACACGACGGCGTCGTTCAAACCCAGAAACCCGAAGGCGTAGTCCACGGTGAAGACCGTCAGGACCATTCGGATCATGACATAGACCATCACCTTGGTCATGAGCGGCGCCACCAGGCTGCTCACCGGCGATGGGGCGCAGGTGTAAGCGTTGGGCAGCCACGCATGCAGGGGAAAGAACCCCATCTTGAGCCATATTCCGACCATCATGATCACAAAGGCCACCGTCACCACCCGCGACCCGTGGAGCGGGGTCAGCAAACGGGCGATATCCTGCATGTTGAGCGACCCGGTCACGATATACAGATAACCGACCCCGAGCAGGTAGAAGCACGCTCCGATGGTGCCCATGAAGATGTAATTGAGGCTGGCGAGGGGCGCCCTGTCCTTCCCCAGCGCGATCAGCGCATAGCCCGTAATGGCGGCGATTTCGAGCAGCACGTACAGATTGAAGGCGTCGCCGGTAACCACCATCCCGAGAAGCCCGGTGACGAACAACACGTAAAGTGTGTAAAAGGCACCGGTCTTTTCCGGGAAATCTCTTTCCACCGTGGGGCGGGCCGCCCACAGGTTGACGAAGCCCACCCCGGAAATGACCGCCAGAACCAGCGCGTTCAGGTGATCCACCCGGTAGTAGATTCCCCATGGGGGAGCCCAGCCTCCGAACCAGTACAGATCGGGGATGCCCCTGATCACATCGTCGAGCAGGCCGATGGAAACCAGCAGGCTTCCCCCCATGGCGGTCAGAGCCAGAGGGAAGCACCAGTGCGGCCGGAGCCAGCCGGCAGCGCTGATGAAAAAGGAAGTAAGCAGGGGAATGATGACCAAAAAGGCTGGGTAGTGTGCGTTCATGGCTCTCGAATGTGCTTCAGGATTTCGTCTTCTTCCAGGGTCTGGTAACGGCGGTAAACCGTGATGGCGATGGCCAGGGCCACGCCCAGCGTGGCTACCGAGACGACAATGGCGGTGAGCATCAGAACGTGGGGCAGGGGGTTGATGTAGTCGACGGCCTGGACCACCGTGTGGGCGGTGTCATGGCCATGCTCAATGATGGGGATGGTGGCCCCTCTCTTGACCCCTATGGAAACGTAGAACAGGATGACGGCCGTCTGAAATATGTTCATCCCCACGATCTTCTTCACCAGGTTGTTTTTGGCGATCATCGCGTAGAGGCCGATCATCATCAGCGTGATGTAGATCCAGTAGTTGTCCTTTTCGATGATCTGGCGGAGGACGTCTTCCACGGCCTACAACCCCTCGTCATATCGGCCCAGGGAGGCCAGGTTCTTGAAAATCCAGACCATGGTGCCCATCACCGCCATGCCCACTCCCACTTCCACAATGAAAATCCCGTGGGAGCGCGCCATGATGGGCCCTCCGGGCAGCAGGGCGGCCAGAGCCTGATAGTCCAGAAAGTTGTATCCGAGGAGGAGACACAGTGCCCCGGTACCGGCGTAAATGAACACCCCCACGGGGCTGAAGAGAGCGCTCGTCTTTTCCCCCATGCGCTTCAAGGCGCTCCGGAGGTTGTGAGACACGGAAAGCAGAATGATGCTTGCACCCAGGATCACTCCCCCCTGAAAACCCCCGCCGGGACTATGATGCCCATGGGCGATAACATACAGGCCAAAAAGCTGAATGAAAGGAATCAGGTAGCGACAGACCTTTTCGATGATGAAATCATAGGGCGTCCAGATGCTGTCCACCGGCTCGAACTCGTGCAGTGGCAGGGAGACCTCCCCTCCACCCTTAATCCGAAAGGTCAAGCCGGTCAGCCGATGCCGGTACTGTCTCTCCGCTGCCCGCTGAGAACGACGGGAGGGGGGGACTCGCAGCAGTAGAAAGCAGGCGACACCGGCCGAAAAGATAACCGTCGTCTCAAACATGGTGTCGAAGCCCCGGTAATCGGCCAGGACCGAGGTCACCACGTTGGGCACGGCGGTTTCCTCGATCGATTTTTCAATGTAACGGGGCGAAACGTGGGTGCTGGCAGGGGACCCGGGGTCCCCCAGCGGCGGGAAATCAATGGTGGCGTACTCCAGGACCGCTCCCACCAGAACGACAATGATCAGTCCCAGGATCTTCAATCCTTCGTCCTCCGAGTGGTGTGATACACGGCAGCTATGAAAAAGACCGTGCTGACCCCGGCCCCCACCGAAGCCTCCGTGAAAGCCACGTCCACGGCCCCCATGATGGCCCACAGCAGGCACATCATGAAACTGTAGGCGCCGAAAAGAATGGCCGCTCCAAGCAGGTCCCGGATCATGATGGCCCCGATCCCGCAAATCACCACCAGCAACAGTATGAGCAGGTCCAGCTGCCAGATCATCATCGGCTCACCTCCGAGGCTCCCCCTTCTTCCAAGGCTCGAGGCCGGCGCGAAACCCGGCGTCGCAGATGGCATGAGTGGCCGTCGGGCTGGCCAGAAAGACGAAGACCACGATCAGCATCAATTTCAGGCCCGTCAGCACGGAGCCAAAGGAAAGGGGAAAGAGCTGATAAT
>CAZEOY010000170.1:0-7184 GCA_964513835.1 uncultured Syntrophobacteraceae bacterium | reverse complement strand
TCCAGGGAAAGGGGCTTCTCGACGAAGTCAAAAGCCCCGAGCTTGGTGGCCTTGACGGCGGTTTCGATGTTGCCGTGCCCCGAGATGATGATGACCGGGAGCTGGGGGTGGGTCTGGCGCAGCTCCCCGAGCACCGTCAATCCGTCCATTCCCGGAAGCCACACGTCCAACAGCACGAGGTCCGGGACGTCCTTACGCAGCTCCTCCAGCGCTTCTTCGCCTGTGCGAGCGAGGCTCACACGGTATCCCTCATCGTCCAAAATCCCCTTGAGGGACTGGAGGATGCTGACTTCGTCATCCACCACAAGAATTCTAGGCCTCATTTCCACTGCTCGTCCTATGACCTCCTTCAACCCCAACACAGTCCTTCAGCATGGGCGCACCCATGTCCGGAGATGTCCTCTGTAGTCAGGTTTCTCGGACATCGGATGCATTCCATGGCCTGAACCTCGAAGATCGAGCTCAGCCAATGGAGGCGCCAACCCGGAACCCAGGGCGCAGAACGTTTGACACTGAAACCCGAATCATCCGGGCAGCTCGATGATGAACACCGTGCCGCGGGGAGAATTGTCGCGCACACGGATGAATCCCTGATGGTCTGCGACGATGCTGGCCACGATGGCGAGACCGAGTCCAGTACCCTTTTCCTTTTTCGAGTAATACGGCTCGAAAACGCGAAGCTTGTCTACGGATGAGAGCCCATGCCCCGTGTCGGCACACTCGAGACGTGCGATCTTCAGGATGGGGTCGTAAAAGAGCTTCACGCTGATCGTCCCACCCACGCCGTTGAGGGCATGAATGGCGTTATCAAGAAGGTTGATCATCACCTGTTTGAACTGATCGCTGTCCAAATTCAAGAGTGGAAAGTCCTCGTTCTGTTCCACCTCAAAGCGGATATGGGAATAGTTGTGCCGGTAGAGAGCAATGCTTTCCCGCACGATATGAGAAAGATCGCAACGTGTTGGATTGGCTCGAGGCAACCGGGCAAATCGGGAAAACTCGTTGACCAGGTGCTTCATATGGTCAACCTGCTGGATGATGGTGTCAGTGCATTCGTTGAGCACGGAGTCTTCCCCTTCGAGAAGGTTGGAGTATTTACGGCGCAGTCGTTGAGCGCAAAGCTGAATGGGCGTGAGAGGGTTTTTGATCTCGTGGGCGATGCGCCTGGCCACTTCCCGCCACGCGGCCATGCGCTGCGCCTTCTCGAGGTCGGTGAGATCGTCGAACACGATGACCACTCCCATGGAACTCCCCGCTTCATCCTGCAGCACCGACACCTTGATCAGAAGCACCATGGGTCGGTTGCCCACAATGACGTGGAGTTGCTGTTCAAGGTAAGGCTGTCTGGTGGTTCGATGGGTATTCATGAACGATCGAACGATGTCGAGATGTGGGTTCTGAAGGAAACGGGAATAGTGCTGTCTTCGGATTTCTTCGGCCTTTACGCCAAAAATAGCTTCGGCCGACTTGTTCATGGTGATGATGAGCCCCTGCTGATCCACACTGACCACGCCGGCCGCAATGTTCGTGAGGACGATCTCCATGTACCGACGCCGGTCCTCCAGCTCGACATGGCTCTGCTGCAAGGCCGCGTATGCATTGGCCAACTGCTCGCGGCCCTCGCGAAGATCCCGCACCATCGTGTTGAATGAACCGATGAGCATCCCCAGTTCGTCGTTGCGGTCCGAGTCCAGCTCAACGTTCAGATCACCCTCCGCCACACTGCGCGTGGCTGCAACCAGGGCCTGGATCGGGCCCGTGAGGCTTTTGGCCAGGAAGAACCCGAACCAGATGGCTGCAAAGATGACCAGCAGGGTGACGATGGAGTACGTGATGAAGTGACTCATCTTGAGCGGCTGATGGAGAAGTTTCATCTGGAGATAGTCTTCATAGCCGGCCGTGATGCCCGCAAACTTGCTGGTGATGGAGGGGGGAAGAGCCGCGACCACCACCACTTCTCCAATGGCATCGGGATGGGAGACGAGGTCGGGACGGATGGGGGTCCGAGCCATGAGTCCCTCTCGCTTGTTGGCGAAAGTGAACGGAATCACCGGCGCCGACGCATCGTTCATCAGGATTCGCCGAATGCGACGCGTGTGGATCTGGGGCATGTTCGGGCTGCGGCTCTGCATGAGGAGCTTTCCGTTGGCTCCGAATACAAAAATGCCGTCCAGCTGGTACTGGCCGAGCAGGTGGGGAGGTATCGTGCCGGGGAGCTCAGAATCCTCCGCTTGGAATAGCGGGCTGCCCAGAAGATCCAGAGCGACCAGTTGGGAATCCCGCAGGAGCTCCTCGCCCTCATATTCAAGGTAGTCTTTCATGAGCGAGATGGATTGGTCCAGGGAATGCTCCACCTTCTGGGTGAACCAATGATCCATGCTCGAGAAGATGAACTGGGTCGTCAGCCAGAACAGGGGAAGGGTAGGGATGAGGGTCAGCCCCACAAAGGCTATGACCAGGCGGGTTCTCAACTTGTGGCCGAGGATGTTTCGCTTCCGCTCGAAGATGAGCTTGACGATATTGCGAAGCACCAGGTAGGTAAGGAGAAGCAACAGGATGACATTCAGGTTGACGAGAGCAAAGAGAATATTTCCAGTCAGCGGCACATCGGATTCAAGACGGAAGAACCAGCCCTCCATGACCCCGAAGTAAAGAATGACGGCAAGCGTCACCGCGGTCCAGATGATGTGCCGGCGTCGCTTTCGGGTGTTGCTCTGGGTGTTTGATGGGTCCATGAGAACAGTTTCGGGCTTCGAGTTTTGGGTTTCAGGTTAAGGGGCTGGGCAACCGTGGTGCGACAACTTTGTTCAGAGCTCTATGGATATGCGCACCCAGTCCGTCTCAAAATCCCACAGTGATATGAAAAACAGAATGTATCGAAAAAACAAAGGCAGATGGAATTTCGAAAGCTCAGCTTTCACGAGCAGTTGGTAAGAACCCGATTCGGACAGGCGCCACAGGGGGATAACCCGCAGATTCCGGACCGTGCTCATAACGATCTTCGCCTCTTCGAAGTCTTTCACCACGACTTCGGTGTCCGATTGCTCGGGCAGTCTGATGCGAAACTGGTCCTTCAGCCGGTCATACTTGATAGTATGCTCCAGCACAATGTCGAGGAGGGCTTTTCGAAGAAACGGGAATTTCTTCTTCCTTTGCAGAATGACTCGGAACCGGAACGTCGTCGGGACCCCACTGAGAATGGCTTCCTCCATTTTAGGTGAGAAACAGTCTTCCACACTGAAGCTCAATTCCAGGTTTCCCTGGTTGCGTATCGCCTGCATGTTGCTGATGCTTGCCTCCTTGACCGGCCGCACCAACGTCGCGATGAGCCCCATGATTCCAAGGAGGAGCACGCTCACCAGAACAGTAGTCAATACTTTTCTCATGGGATCACTGCATGACCGTTGGAGGCAATCCGTTCAGTAGGCGAGAATTCTAGACAAGCACAGGGTCGAAAGCAAGTCCTACCTCCCGGGACGAACCGTCCTCCCCCGTGCCGTGACCGGGATGTACGGGCTGATATCCCTGCGCCATCGGTCAATGGATCAGCCGCCGCCGCATGACGAAGAGCGCTGCGGGGAAAGCCAGGGCGGAGAGGCCCGTAAGATAGGCCACGGCCCACAGGTCTGCAACGGACGGAATTCCGAGACACAGGTCACGGGTGAGGGTCACCAGGTGGGCCAGGGGAAGCACCACAGTGAGACTCTGAGCCCACTGGGGAAGACTCTCCACGGGAAAGAACGTTCCACTGAAAAGGAACATGGGAGTAATAAATAGAAAAATCGGAAGGTTGAAAAGGTCGATGCTGGAGAGAATCCCCGTGAAGATCATGCCAACGGACCCGAAGGCAAGCCCGCCCAGGAATGACACGGGAAGAATCAGCAGCCCCGTGGGAAAATGAACCAGGCCGAACAGGCTCACCACCGACAGCATGATGGCGGTCGCGATGAGCGACTTGGTGGCTCCCCAGACGATCTCACCCGTGATCACCTCTTCCAGTGAAAGGGGGGTAGCCAGCATGGCGTCGAAAGTTTTCTGGTAGTACATGCGGACAAAGGAGGCATAGGTGTTTTCAAAGAAGGCGTTGTACATCATGTTGATGGCCAGCAATGACGGCGCGATGAACGAGATGTACGGGATGACTTCTCCTCTGTAGGGAATGGACTCGATAAAGGAACCGATCCCCACCCCGAAGGCCAGGAGATAGAAAAGGGGCTCGAGGATGGGAGGCAGGAAATTGACCTTCCAGATTCTTCGGTAAACAATGAGATTTCGCCGCCAGACCCGGAAAAAACGACGGCTGATGTGAATCCGTCCCAATGCCATCATTCGCGAAGCTCCCTGCCGGTGAGCACCAGGAACACATCCTCCAGTGTGGCCGTCCTCCACGTACAATTTTCGCGGCAGTAAATCTTGCCGATGCGCTCGAAAAGACGATCCCCTTCGTCGCCGTAAATGATCAGCCGGTGCTCCAGATCCTCGTGTCTCAATCCAAGCTCCTTCACATAGCTCCTCAGCTCGTCCCCGGGGTTTCTGACTTCCACCACGTCACGACCCACGTGGTCTTTGACCAGCTCTGCCGGTGGTCCTTCCACCAGAACTCTTCCATGGTCGATGATGATCAGCCGGTCACAGAGACGGGCAGCCTCGTCCATGTAATGGGTGGTGAGCAGGATGGAGAGCCCCTGGGAGCGGAGAGACTCCAATCGGTCCCAAACCTGGTGCCGGGACTGGGGATCGAGGCCTGTGGTCGGTTCGTCCAGTATGAGGAGCTCGGGGCGGTTGATGAGGGCCCTGGCGATCACCACCCGGCGCATCATCCCTCCGGAAAGCTCGGTGACCTTGGAGTCCACCCGGTGCTCCAAACCCATAAAGTCCAGAAGCTCTGCGGCTCGGCTTTCCGCCTCTGGGGACGGAATGTCGAAGTAGGAGGCAAAGACCTTGAGATTCTGCAGAACGGTCAGGTCCGGGTCCAGGTTGTTCTCCTGCTGGCAGACTCCGATACCGTACTTGATGGACCTCCAGTGCGCCCTCATGTCCTTGCCGAAGATCTCCAGGGTCCCCGATGTCATGGGGGAGAACCCGTAAACCATCCGAATGGTGGAGGTTTTGCCGGCTCCGTTGGGTCCGAGCAGCCCGAGGCATTCGCCTCCACGAACCTCGAAAGACACATCTTCAACGGCAACGAATTCACCGAAAGACTTCCGGAGATTCCTTGCTTCGAGCACTTTCCTATCCTTCAAATGCACACTCCCGACCGCCTGCCCGAGGGTCATGCCGCACCCGAACGATCCAATCCGGAGATTGCCCGGGATGTTTTGCCTGGCTGGACTGGAAATCAAATAAGCGTCATGGACATCGCCAGCTGCTCTCAATATGGGATCTCTTTCATGGCTCACGAGAGCATAATGCGCTATAAGCTTATCTACAACCGTTTTTGACAGCAGTCTGCCTGATTCCAGCAGCTCAGTTTTTTTAAAGGATGACCTCGTGCCATCGACCAGTCCTGCAATTCGTGAGGCGGAACAAGGATCCATCATCGAGATCTACGTGCAGCCCAGAGCCAGCAGGAATGAAATCGCAGGCATGCACGAAGGCCGCCTGAAAGTACGGCTGACGGCTCCACCCGTGGAGGGTGAGGCGAACAAGGAGTGCATCCGCTTCCTGGCCAAACTGCTCGACATCCCCCGCTCCTCGGTGAGCATCCTTCAAGGATTGAAGTCGCGCTCCAAAACACTGCTCATCCGTGGAGTCTCTCCCGAAAACGTGCTCCAGAAGCTCGAATAGTCGCCTCATCGCCTCCGTCATGTTGTTTGATCTGATCACATTCTTTTTGAAAAGGGCTCTTGTTTTTGATACAAGGGCCTCCAACAATCCAAATCCATCGGTTGACGTGACAGCTATTGCACAAGGAGAAAACCATGCGAGAAGCGGTAATTGTGAGTGCCGTCCGAACCCCGCTGGGGAGCTTCAATGGCACGTTGAGCGGCCTCGGGGCCACGAAGCTCGGCGCCATTGTGATTGAGGAAGCTCTTCGGCGTGCGGGCGTGAAAAAGGAAGACGTGAACGAAGCCATCATGGGTATCGTGCTCCCCTGCGGCTACGGTCAGAACCCGGCCAAACAGGCCACCGTTCAGGCTGGAATGCCGTGGGAGGTCGAGTGTGTCACCATCAACAAGGTGTGCGGCTCGGGGCTCAAAGCCGTCATGATGGCCGCCCAGGCCATCCAGGTGGGAGACGCCGACATCGTGGTGGCGGGCGGCATGGAGAACATGAGCATGGCTCCATACTTCCTCAAGAAAGCCCGGTTCGGCTACCGGATGGGGGATGGCACGCTTCACGATCACATGCTTCATGACGGTCTGTGGGATATCGTCAACGACTTCCACATGGGGATCTCCAACGAGCTCTGCTCCGAGAGATACCATGTCAGCCGGGAGGACCAGGACCGATATGCGGCGGAATCCTATCGACGCGCCCTCGCAGCTCAGGCGGCAGGCAGGTTCGATGACGAGATCGTTCCCGTCGAGATCCCTCAGAGGAAGGGGGCTCCCCTGATCTTCAGCAAGGATGAGTGCCCCCAGGACACGCCGTACGAAACGCTCGCCAAGATGAGGCCCGCTTTCAAACAGGGCGGCGTCACGACGGCCGGGAATGCATCCATCATCAGTGACGGCGCCGCGGCGGTGGTGGTGATGGCCCGCGAGAAGGCGGAAGCCATGGGCTGCAAGATCATGGCGAGCGTGGGTGCCCAGGCTTCGTTCGGCATTGACATGAAGTACGTCCTGGTGGCTCCCATCTGGGCTGTGCCCAAATGCCTCCAGAAGGAGGGGATTTCCAAGGAAGACGTGGACCTCTATGAAATCAACGAGGCCTTCAGCGGGTCCACAGTGGCCGCTCTCAAAGAGTTGCAGCTGGATCCCGCCAAGGTCAACGTGAATGGCGGCAGCGTGGCCCTGGGACATCCCATCGGAGCCAGCGGAAGCCGGCTGCTGGTGACTCTGCTGTACGAAATGATCCGCCAGGACAAGAAGAGGGGACTCGTCTCCCTGTGTTTGGGGGGCGGCGAAGCGGTGGCCATGGCTGTCAGGCGCTGATGGATGTCGCGTCTCACGATCTCCGCAACGCTGTGCTGAAAAGTCTCAAGTTTCAGGTTTCAAATGGAAGCGAACGATATGGAAACT
>CAZEOY010000169.1:797-7199 GCA_964513835.1 uncultured Syntrophobacteraceae bacterium | reverse complement strand
GAAATATTACTTCCAGATCTCACCACCAAGACACGAAGACACAAAGGATTCTTGGTGCCTTGGTGCCTTGGTGGTGAAATGGTGTTTTAGAGAACGCAACATTCAAACCCCAATCGGTATAACTCTCCACATCATAGGGGACGTTGTTGATAAACCGGACTCATTTTCAGGCCTTGACGGAAGGATGCTGCTGAAGTCCCCACACGGGCTGCAGCCCACATCATGATTTGGACCGTGGGGAGGCGCAGGGGACCACGTCCCGATCGTCAACAACGTCCCACGTCTTTTCGCTCAGCAGGGCTTCAGGAAAAGGTCGCTGGCCATGTGCCAGAGCATGAGGTCGCGGCAGGCGGGACAGAAGAAGGCGAATTTGCGGTCGGCGCATTCGACGCCGACGGAGTAATGCATGAGGCAGTCGGGGTCCGAGCAGTGCCTCAGGCCGAAGGTGTGCCCGAGCTCGTGGAGGCACTCTTTCTCGAGGCGGCTCACGAGGGGGGGGCACCCTTTCACATCCGAACTGCTCCCGTCGCCTCGAAGCCTGTAGGAGGACACGACGGCTCCGCGCCCGTTGAACTGCGCCTCCCCGAAGACGTAGGCGAAGATGGGGCTGAAAAGATCCACGGCCGTGATGCCGAGGATCTTCAGGCCATCGGGTGGGCACGACCCGAGCAGTTCTTTGAGGATGACATTGGAGTTATACTGCTGCCGCACGGGGTCCAGGGCGAAGGCAGGCAGCCCGCGATCCTCCTCGATGCAGATGGGCAGTCCGAACTGCTCATAGATGGACTCGGCGACATCCGCCAGGTATTCCGCGATCTCTCCCCCGAAGGGAACAATGACTATGGAGCGATTGCTCTGCTTCATTCAGTCCGCGCGCTGTCCCGCAAATCGTATCTTTTGATCTTCTTGTGAAGCGTGGTGCGGTCGATTCCCAGGATGCGGGCCGTCCCGGCGATGTTCCACTGGTTCTGAGCCAGCATCTTTTCGATATGCAGCCGTTCCACCTCTTCCAGGGTCCGCGGCTCGGTCCCCGCATCCACATCGGGCCTGCAGAACGGCAGATGCTCGGGGCCGATCTCCACACCCTGACCAATGACCACCGCCCGCTCGATGACGTTCTCCAGCTCCCTCACGTTCCCGGCCCACTGGTAGTCCAGCATCAGGTTCAGGGCATCCGCCCGAACACGCTCGAACTTCTTGTTGAACTCCAGGTTGTATTTCGTCAGAAAATGCGCCACCAGGAGCGGGATATCCTCCCTGCGCTCCCTCAGCGGGGGAAGGTGAATATTGACCACATTCAGCCGGTAGTAGAGATCGCTCCGGAAAGTCCCCTGCTCCACCATCTTCATCAGGTCCCGGTTGGTCGCCGTGATCAGCCGCACGTCCACCTCGATAAGTTCACTGCCGCCCAGCCGCCGAAAGCTCCGCTCCTGAAGCACCCGGAGGAGTTTCACCTGGGTCTTCATGTTGATGTCCCCGATTTCATCGAGGAAGAGCGTTCCGGAGTGCGCCAGCTCGAAGCGCCCCTTCTTGGTGCGCTCGGCCCCGGTGAACGCTCCCTTTTCATAACCGAACAATTCACTTTCGAGGAGGGTGTCCGGGAGCGCGCTGCAGCTCACGGCGATGAAAGGACTGTAGCGCCGCGCGCTGTTGGTGTGAATGGCCCGGGCAACGAGCTCCTTTCCCGTCCCTGTCTCACCGGTGATGAGCACCGTGGCGCTGGTGTCCGCCACCGTCCCGATCAGCTCGAAAACGCTTTGCATGGGAGCGCTCTTGCCCACGATATTTTCGTATTCGTATTGTTCGGTGAGGCGCTTGCGCAGCAGGATATTCTCGCTGACCAGCCGCTGGTGCTCGACGATCCGCTTGAGCAGCACGGTGAGCTCCTGCACGTCGAAAGGCTTCACGATGTAGTCGTAGGCGCCTTCCTTCATGGCCTGAACGGAGCTCGCCACCGATGCGTAGGCGGTCATCATGATGACCGTGGTCTCGGAAGCGATCTTCTTCACTTCCCGCAGCACCTCGATCCCATCCATGCCGGGCATCTTCAAGTCCAGGAGCATGATGTCCCACGGCTCTCTCTGGACGGCCGCAACAGCGCTCGGGCCATCCTCCACCGCCAGGGTGAAATAATTCTCTTCCTTGAGCCATTCTGTGAGCGAGAGTCGAATCAGGGGCTCGTCATCCACAATCAGAATCTTCGCATCCTCTCTCATGGGCCTCTTCTCAGGTCAGGTTTTAGCGTATGCAGGTGATGGTTGCCCATCCTTTTGGAGCGGGTTCGCCACGAAAGCACTGCGTACATCTCCACAAAAAAATTGAGCTCCAATACTTGGATCGTCACTCCGGCAGTCTTCAAGTCGTAATCCACAATAAAACCTTAAAACCCGGAGGCCGGCCAAAAGACCGCCGGCATGACGAATGCCAAGTTGGGCGCCATGTTCGAAATCTCAAAGCGTTTGGATGTTTACGGCCTCCCTGCACGCAGCTCCCCGGTCAGCTGGAAGACAGATGCCGAACTCAGTCCCCTCACCCGGACGGCTCCGAACCTCGATCGTCCCTTCGTGCTGCCGAATGATACCGTAAGCCACTGAAAGTCCGAGTCCCACGCCTCTGCTTTCCGCCTTGGTCGTGAAGAAAGGCTCGAAGATCTTGTCCAGGTTCTCCTTGGGAATACCGGCTCCCGTGTCACGGATGCGGATTTTGATCTGCTGCGTCCCGGGATCGTATCCTGCCGTCACCTCCAGAAGCCCCCCCTCGGGCATGGCCTCGATGGCATTCCAGAATAGATTGATGAAGGCCTGCTGCAAACGCTTGTAGTCGCAATGAAGCCTGGGAATGGATGGGTCGAAAGCCGTCTCGATCCGGATTTTGCCCATCTCGGCACGATGCTTCAATACGTCGAGGGTCTTTTCGATGATTTCACTGAGCTGGTTCTCCTTCACCTCGATTTCCCCCTGGCGTGAGAAATCCAGAAGATTCCGTGCGATCCCGGCGCAACGATTGGCCTCGGATTCCATGTGCCCAAGGTATTGCCGCAGGCTTTGCAGTCGATCGGGCATCACGCGATCGGACTCGACGATCCGGGCCGCCAGCTTGGTGAAGGTCAGCACACTCGTCAACGGGTTGTTGATTTCATGAGCGACTTCGGCGGCCAATTTGCCGATGGATGCCAGCCGCTGTGACAGGTAAAGGGTCTCCTGAACCTTTCGGCTCTGGGTGATATCCTGAAGGAACCCGGTGAGGGCCGGCTTTCCCCGGTAAATGGAAGAGGAGGCCGCGAGAAGAGCGACGATGGCTTCGCCCCCTTTTCGGGTGAAGTTCACCTCGCAGGATGAGGTTCGATTTAGCAGGACATCCTCAACGTTGAGCAGATCAATGACCTTTTGATAGCTGCTGGCCGGAAAAATGTCGGAAAGGCTCATACCCAGCAAATCGAGGGTCTCGAAGCCGGTGATCCGGCAAAAGGCCTCGTTGGCGTATCGAAACCGCGCTTCCAGGCCACGATAGTTCTGAGCGATGAAGATCCCCACGTTGGCCACATCGGCGGCAAAGGCCAGGGCTTCTTCCCGCAGACTGAGCTCCTTGAGCTCGTACTGGAGCATCTTGGTCTTGGTGATATCCCTGAGCTGCCCCAGCTTGCCGATGGAGCCGTCCCTCATTTTGATCGGAAAGCTCCTCACCTGAAAGGACCGCCCCACCTTCTCGAGGACATAGTCCTGGAATCCGCAGCTTTCCTGGCGGATATGATGCATCACGGACCAGGGGCAGACCGAATCCCGGTCGAAGAGGGCCTTGTAGCAGAATTCCCCCACTTGATTGCCCACGAGCTTGATGAGCGCCTGATTCATGAACTTGATCCGATGATCCCCCGAGACAATGTAGATCCCGTCTTCCATATTGTTGGCCACCCAGGCGAAGATCTCGGACTCGGACTCCAGGGCCTCCTCGATGAGCTTTTCACGGGTGATGTCATTCATGATCCCCTGGATCGATGAAAAGCGGTCCTCGTCATCGCAGAAGACCGACCCTCTGATCTTCACCCAGCGGATCTGTCCGCTCGCGTTAACGATACGATGGACGGAAAGGAATGATTTATCTCCCCCCAGCGCTTCTTCCAGATCGGCGAGGAGAAGGGACCGGTCATTCTCGTGGACCAGATCGAGCCAGCACACCTCGTGATCGCGCAAAGCTTTTTCCTGATATCCGGTGAGGTTCGAGATCCCATGGTCGAAAAAGTCAAAATGCCACCGTTTGTTCAGGCGAAAATAGAGGAGATCGCTGGCGGAAAACGGAACAAGGTTCGGAAACACTTTGATGTTGACGATCTGCTGGAGCTCCTTGACCTTTTCCTCAAGTTCTTTATAGGTAGGTTTGGCCACGGTTATCCCCGTTGAGATTCTGGATCGGAACGACGACCGGTGTATGTTTACGAAAGCCCACGGAGCCACTAATGAGAAAATTCACATTTCCCTTGACAAGGTTCTATACAAACGGTTAACTATATAGCCTCGTATACCTGGAATTTCAACAACTTAATGAGATGGCGGCGGGCGGCGGCCAGATGCAGCAAAGACTTCTGCGGCCCCCTTCGCCCTCAGATGATTCCGTTGCAGGAGAAAAAATGAACACGCAGGATCTCGCCGGCAAACAGCCCATCGGCTCGGCTCTCGTGATCGGCGGCGGCATCGCTGGCATGCAGGCCGCGCTGGATCTGGCCAATTCGGGCTATTATGTGCACCTCCTGGAAAAGAGCCCCGCCATTGGTGGAGGCATGGCCCAGCTGGACAAGACCTTTCCGACCAACGACTGCGCCATGTGAATCATCTCACCTAAGCTGGTCGAGGTCGGCCGGCACCTGAACATCAATCTCCTCACCAACGCACGTCTCGAAAGCCTCACGGGAACCAAGGGCCAATTCAAGGCCGTCATTCGGCAGAAGCCTCGCTTCATCATCACGGACCGCTGCACCGCGTGCGGGGACTGCGCCAAGGTCTGCCCGGTTAACTTGGTCAACGAGTTCGAGCAGGGCCTGTCCGAGCGCAAGGCCACTTATAAGCCTTATGCTCAAGCGATTCCCAGCGCCTATGCCATCGAAAAGCTGGATCGCTCTCCCTGCACCAACGCCTGCCCCAACATGGTCAATGCCCACGCGTACGTGGCGCTCATTGCGCAGGGCAAATACCCGGAAGCCATGGAGGTCATCCTCCGAAACCTGCCTCTGCCAGGGGTCATCGGGCGCGTGTGCCCGCATCCCTGCGAAACGGCATGCCGCCGGGGCGAAGTGGATGAGCCCATTTCCATCTGCGCCCTCAAGCGCTTCGTGGCGGACCGGGTCGATATCGAAAGCATTCCCATTCCCGAGATCCAGAAGCGGGGCGAGAGGGTCGCCATCATCGGCTCCGGCCCGGCCGGCCTGACGGCGGCTCACTTTCTGGCCCTCGACGGCTACGACGTCACGATTTTCGAAGCCCTGTCCGCCGCTGGCGGCATGCTGCGGGTCGGGATCCCCGACTACCGGCTGCCCCCTGAGGTTCTCGACAAGGAGATCCGCGCCACTCTGCGGCTGGGCGTCGAGCTCAAGCTCAACACGGCGCTGGGGAAGGATTTCACCATCGACAGCCTCATGGCCGACGGCTACAAGGCGGTCTATCTCGCCATCGGCGCCCACAGCAGCCTCAAGCTGAACATCCCCGGCGAGGACGCCGAGGGTGTCATGACCGGCGTCGAGTTTCTCCGCAAGTCCAACCTGGGCGGCATCAAGAAGGTGAACGGCCGGGTGGTGATCGTTGGCGGCGGCGATGTGGCCATCGATGCGGCGCGGTCGGCTCTACGGCTGGGAGCGGACCAGGTCAGCATCTTCTATCGAAGGTCCGCGACCGAGATGCCCGCTCGCGAGAACGAAGTGGCCGACGCCCTGGCCGAAGGCATCGAGATCCAGTTTCTCACGGCACCTCAGCAGATTCTCACCAAGGACCGGAAGGTCATCGGCCTCCAGTGTGTCAGGATGGAGCTTGGGGCCCCGGATTCCTCCGGAAGGCGGCGCCCGGTGCCGGTGCCCGGAAGCGAATTCGCCATCGAGGCCGAATGGATCATCCCGGCCATCGGACAGACCCCCGAGTCCTTGTTCCTGGCGGAGAAGGAAGGGATCAACGTCACCCGGTGGGGCACCATCGAGGCCGATGAGATCTCCTTCGCCACCAGTCGTGAAGGCGTCTTCGCGGGCGGCGACGCCCAGACGGGGCCCTGGGTGGCCATCGGAGCTGTCGCGGCGGGCCGCGAAGCGGCAATCTCCATCGGCCGCTTCCTGCGGGGAGAAGATCTCCGCGAAGGCCGCAAGGGCATGGAGCTTCCCCAGGACAACTTCACTTCCATCCCCAAGGATATCGAACGGCAGTCGAG
>CAZEOY010000169.1:0-787 GCA_964513835.1 uncultured Syntrophobacteraceae bacterium | reverse complement strand
GGCTACGGTGAGCATGGGTATGCGGAAGACGAGCTTCGCCGAGGTAGAGCTCGGGTTCACCGAGGAACAGGCCCAGGCAGAGGCCAAGAAGTGCCTCAACTGCATGGCCTGCTGCGAGTGCCTCCAGTGCGTGGCCGCATGCAAGGCCAACGCCGTGGATCACAGTATGCAGGAAGAGGTCGTCACGCTGGATGTGGGCGCGGTCATCGCCTCCCCCGGCTTCCGACCATTCGACCCATCGCGGTATGACACCTACGCTTACGCATCCCTCCCCAACGTGGTGACAAGCCTTGAGTTCGAGCGCATTCTCAGCGCCGGCGGCCCCTTCCAGGGCCATCTCATCCGGCCTTCGGACCACAAGGAGCCCAAGAAGATCGCCTGGCTCCAGTGCGTGGGGTCGCGCGAGATCAACCAGTGCGACAACGGTTACTGCTCGGGCGTCTGCTGCATGTACGCCATCAAGGAGGCGGTCATCGCCAAGGAGCACTCCAAGGATGGGCTGGACGTCGCCATTTTCTTCATGGACATGCGAACGTACGGCAAGGAATTCGAGCAGTATTACACCCGTGCCCAGGAGAGTGGCGTCCGGTTTGTGCGCTCGAGGATTCACAGTGTGGAGCCGGTGCCCGACTCGGATGACGTGAGCCTCTCCTACGTGACCGATTCCGGGGAAATGGCCACCGAGCTTTTCGACATGGTGGTGCTCTCGGTGGGTCTCGAGTCCTCGGACGAAGTTGAAAAGCTGGCCGGCACCCTCGGCGTCGAACTCGACAAGTACCGTTTCGCT
>CAZEOY010000168.1:6818-7201 GCA_964513835.1 uncultured Syntrophobacteraceae bacterium | reverse complement strand
ATCCCGCAAGCGGAGCCGGATGCCAACCTTCTCGCGGAATTCCGCCAAGGCATCGATGAGTCTGCTCTTGAGAGCTGCCTGATCCAGTTCCGCCGCCTCCTCGATACCGAAGGCGACGGCGATTCTGCGGTACCTTTCGGGTGATGCATCAAAGTTGATGCGAACGCTCTGCTCCAGCAGGATGGCGTTGCACTCCCCGTGGGGAAGGTCCAGCAGACCTCCGAGACTGTGTGCCATGGCGTGGACGATTCCCAGGCTCGCGTTGGAGAACGCCAGTCCCGCAAAGAGACTCCCCAACATCATGTCGGAACGGGCCGGGGCACCTTGGGGGATCTCCACTGCGGTCTTGACCTCCGCGCTGGCCACGTCCGGGACCACCACCC
>CAZEOY010000168.1:0-6808 GCA_964513835.1 uncultured Syntrophobacteraceae bacterium | reverse complement strand
TGCGGTCTTGAGACTTCGACGAATGAGGCGCACGGCCTCCAAGGCATGAAGGTCGGTGAGGGGTGAGCTCGCTGTGGAGACGTAGGCTTCGATGGCATGGGTCAGGGCGTCCATGCCCGTTGCGGCGGTCAGCTCGGGCATCATGGTGAAGGTGGTTGTGGGATCGATCAGCGAAACGTCAGGAACGAGATATTTGCTCACAATGGCGATCTTCACTTTGCGGGATGTGTCGCAAATGATGGCAAACTGTGAGACGTCAGCCCCGGTACCGGCAGTGGTGGGAATACAGATCAGGGGTGGACCCGGCACAGGCACTTCATCGATGCCCTCGAACGAAAGGATGCCACGCTCATTCGTAGCCACGATGCCGATTGACTTGGCGCAATCCATGGGACTTCCGCCTCCGACAACCACGATGACATCACAGTGTTCGCGGACGTAGCAGTCGGCACCCGTCATCACTTCGTGGTCTTTGGGATTGGGAGTCACCCCTTCGAACAGCACAAAGGGAATCCCGCTTCGTGAAAGCGACTTCATCACCAGATCGGTCCATCCCGCCTGACCTACACCGGGATCGGAAACCAGCAGGACCTTGCGAGCCCCATAATTCACGGCGTAGCGGCCGGCCAGATCCGCCACACCCATGCCGCATAACAGTTCCGGCACCACGAACTTCCTGGGCTCCAAAATGGGGTCAGCCTGTAGAGTCATGCTCCGCTTCCTTCACCACGGGTCTTCGTGAATGATGCAATCCCGTCAGCGGGTGAGTACCCTCGCCGGGACTCCACCCCGTGCATTTCGTATCTTCAATCGCTCTTGCAGATTCCAGCCAGGCCAGCTAAGGAACCGTTGACAACGGTATTGGGGATCTGAATCAGTGCTGCAAGCTCCGAGAGGCAATTTCTGTGCCTTACGTTGAGGTTGTGAGCCGGGGCAAGGAATGGTATCCCCAGTTTGGCCAAAATTCATGGTGAAAGACAGTGTCCGGAACATGATCCAAGAACCCTGTTAACAAAGGATCACTCCATGCGATATGAACTGCGGCTGGCGACGACGGCGTCGGGAGTTGGTTATTTTGCCGGAGTGCCGGCAAAAATTGGAACTTTCGACGAGCATCTGGCCTATCTTCGATCCTGCCCCCTGGATGACTTCATGCACCGTTATCTGCTTGAGAAGGTGGGAGAGCTGGATGAAGAGACGGTGAGGAGGATTCATCATGTCGCCAGGGGAAGAGATGAGGTCATGATGACCCTGCTCTTGGAGGCAGGGCTGACTTTCGGCCATCTCGCATCTGTGAAGCAAGTCATCAATGCACAGGAAATCCAGAGATTAGCGGCGTATACGCCACTCATTAATATTAAGTCAGCTTTGCTGGAGGATCAACAGGCGCATGCCGAATGGATACGCTGCTTCGATAGAAATATTTCAGATCTCGAGCCTCTTTCCTCCGTCGCTGGTGTCTCGGAGCGGAGTCTCTATTCAAGGGAAGAGCTGCGGGCTGCGTCTTGTGGACGTGCGATGCTCGAGAGCATCGGGACGGAGTTACCTCCGGGTGCTCCAACTCATGAAACGGCGCTGCCGTCCGCCCGGAGGACCGCCGAGCTCGCATTGACGAAACTCGATGATCTTGGAATCCTGGCCTCAGAAGAGCAGGCTCATCAGTCGTCTCTCAGCCCTTATGGTTTCTTGCGCAGGTGGCATCTGAACATCTTCGTGAATTGTCGAAGGCACAACTACGTCCTCTCCGGCATTCAGACGAGCTATGGAAAAGGTCTCGGTGAGGATAGCGCCAGGGCCTCCTACGCCATGGAGATTGTGGAGCGCCATTCCTCCTTCGCCAGCGTCGCCTCCGAAGGTGTCGTTGGATTCCGAAACTCTTATCCGGTTACTTACGGCTCATTTCATCAAGTCGTTGGAGACGGGAAGAACGTCCTGGATCCGAACAAGCTGCGCCTGGAAGCTCCTTACGCCGACGAACCGCTCCACTGGATGACTGCTGAGGAGAGGATCGGAGACAGGCTTCAATCCATCCTCATTCCCGTTCAGACCGTTTTTCTCTTTTGTAACCTGGATGAGGTCAATCTCTTCAGCAGCCTGGGATCCACCGGATTGGCGTCAGGAAACACTCCCGAGCAGGCCCGGTTGAGCGCGCTGCTGGAGGTCGTCGAGCGAGACTGTGAGGCGACGATGCCTTTCGACGCTTCGCGCTGCTTCCATCTTTCGTCGGATGATGCTGAGATCGGGGGGCTGCTCGCGGACTACGAAGCCAGAGGAATCCAGTTGCAGTTCCAGGACCTGACCCATGAGCTCGGGATTCCTTGCTACAAGTGCATGGTCATGGGATCCCGCGGTGGAGTCGCGAAGGGGACGGGAGCCCACCTGGACGGCCGAAGAGCCCTGCTCTCCGCTCTGACTGAAACACCTTATCCGTATCCCGGAGGACCGCCCTCGGGACCTGCCCTGCAAGGGCTTGCCATGAGAAGGTTGGAGGATCTTCCGAGGTTCGGGTGCGGCGATCCGCCCAGTGATCTTGCCCTGCTGGAGAACCTCCTCCAAGCGAATGGATACCGTCCCATCTATGTGGATCTCACGCGAGAGGACGTGGGGATTCCCGTGTTCAAGGCCATAGTCCCCGGCATGGAATTCTCCGCGGATTTCGACAGCACATCGCGGGTGAGTCCAAGGCTGTTCGCAAATTATCTCAGGATGATGGGCGTTCTTTGAAAAGTGCGGAGCCGGCTGATCCTTGACCATGATTGCGGAGTCCGCTGGGAAATTTGTTTGACCTGACTTCAGGCTGTTCTTGTTTCTCCTTGGAGGAAATACCCGATGAATGTATAGAGAAGGAGGCTTGGCAGCATTCTTCGAGGGAGCAGTCTCGTCTTCAGCATTTCTTGCGGCGGCGGGTCATGATTTTTTTCAGCGCACCCGGAGGGGCCGAAGTCAACTGCCATGCCAGCTCTTCCAGCGTCTTGAAAATCTGTTCATGGCCTGCAGGCGAGTGTTGTTTCTTCAGTACTCCGGTTGCTTGTTCTGACAACAGAAGGTGAATTTGCTCGTATGGATCTGGCCTACTTCAGATTTGGCGACGCCTTTCCGGAAGGCGAAGAAATCCCCGGCCACAATCTGACGTCCTACTCGAGCCTCGATGCTTTCGTCGCTGCCGGCGAGAAGGCTGATGGAATCATCATCGGAAGTGACGATTCCGCGCTCTCAGAGCACTGCATCCGCAGGATCCGGTCGACCCCCGCTACCTCGCTGGCCCCGGTCTTTCTCCTCAAAAGTCTTGGCCCTCGCATGGCACTCCTTACAGACGGTGAAGCCCCCACCATCCAGGCGGCCGTGGCTCGCATGGAGCCCTTCGTTGCCCGAATGCGCGAGATCCCCGTGGAGATCCTGGAGCAGGGACAGGATTTTCGCCTGCTCGGTTACCTCTATGCCCGTCCCGAGATGCTCCTCACGACCTATCGGCACTGGCAGCATGCGGGTGTGCATTCCTACCCGGTTGCTGAAGTCCTCGCCGATCCCAGCACCGTCATTGAACGATGGCTCTCCAACCTTGAAGACCGCCGTTACTTGGAGCGCGTTGAACTGCTCGACCGGCTCAGGTTGTGCCCCAAATGCGGGGGATGTCATCATAATTTTGTGGATGCGTGCCCCCGAGGCCGGAGCATCGACATTGTCCGGAAACCCTTCCTGCATTGTTTCACATGTGGCCACGTTGCGCCGGAGGAGAGCTTCCTGACAAGGGGCTCCCTCGTTTGTCCCAACTGCCTCTCCAGGCTGCGTCATATCGGAGCGGACTACGACCGTCCCCTGGAGAACTACGTTTGCAGCGACTGCGGTCAAAGTTTTGTGGAGCCGCTGGTGATCGCCCGCTGTCTTTCGTGCGGGGCGGAGAACGATCCCGAAAGCCTGGTGCCCCGGCAGGTTTACTCCTTTCGATTGGGGGAACGTGGAGCACTTGCGGCTCGCACGGGGAGCCTCGAAGACATCTACGCCCTGTTCGACAACCTGAACTACATCCGCCCACAGTTCTTCGAGGCCCTGTTGGACTGGCTCATGGCCGTTTGCCGTCGCCATTCCGAGGAGTTGTTCAGTCTCATCGGCATACGTCTTCGGAACATTCTGGAGCTCACCGACAGCATCGGTAGGTACCGAACGTCGGAGCTCGTGGATGAGTTTGCTTTTCGACTCCGGGAGGCCATTCGCAAGACGGATCTCACCACAAGAACGAGTCAGAGGACCCTCTGGATTCTGCTTCCCAAGACCGATTGTCCGGCATGCCGCATTCTCGTCGACCGGTTCGAGGATATCCGGCAGCACACTCGCCAGGCCGAGGGGGTGGAAATCGAATACGATATCGTGACGTTCAGCGCTCCAGAAAAGGTCCCTTGGGGTCATCAACCTCATGACGGGATCGGACTTGAGCGGGTGCAGATTCACGGCTCCCTCCATGGCTGCACCCTGTTTGGACGAAGGCCGCCTCAAGGCGGGAATTCTTGACGGAAATCCTGAGTTGGTGCTCCTTCGGGGCCGGGTGGACGAAGAGCTTGGGGCGTTGCGGTTGGGGTACCGAAGCGATATCGACGCCAGTCTTGATCTGGCAGGGAGTGGGTCCATCGACTATCCGCAAGGCCAGCCGGGCTACGGGGTGTCCATTTCCCTCAATGTTCAGATCCCGGCAGGTCTGCAGAAGGCAGGGGAGGCCGGCCGTCGTGCTTCGCAGTCGGGTTTGAAGAAGGCGTAGCTGGAAGTTGACCGGAAAGCAGGGGAGCTGCTTACCGACGCAGAAGATGCTGTGCAGCAGTATCGGGCTGCTCAGGCCAACTTGCGCTTTGCCCGTCAACGGGTGAGGGCAGCTCTGGAGGCGGTGAGGGAGGGTCAGCTTCGAGCCGGATTTCTTCCCGGCGACACCCTTGAACTATTGCAGCGAAGCCGATTCCAGTATTACCAGACGAGTATGGATCTGATCGATGCTGAAGTCATGGTGTTCCAGGCACAGGCCGCAGTGCTGAAGCTGGCTCCCGAAGGGTGCGCCGGGGTGGTCGGAGAAACCGGGCGGGAAGATCCTACCCATTCCGTCGTCACCAATGACCCGATCCAGATGAACTGGTTATCATGGTCCAAAACGATCAGCCAGTTGGGACCCACGCCGGCGAAAGCCGCCGGTGTGAAGCCCCCACTGGCTGAAGGTGCGGCTCGGCCGATCGGGCGCACGGGCGTCTATCTCTGGGAGAGCGTCCCCTGGCTGGATGGAAGTATGCCATTTGAGGCCGGGGTGAAAGCCATGTCGGATTTCGGAATCGGGCGGGTACTCATCAGTTTGAACAAGGCCCAGATCCATGCGGCCGCCCTTACCAGCGACGGGGGGCGACTGCGGGAGTTCCTGGAGTATGCCCGCAAGAGCGGTTTGAGTGTCGAACTTTTGCTGGGAGAGCCGACCTGGATTCTCCCGGGTTTCCGTGAAGACCTGCTCGTCATCATCCAGAAACTGAAGCATCTCCCCTTTGATGGGCTCCACCTGGACCTCGAGCCGGATCAATTGGACCCGAAGATCTACTCGAGGGAGTATCTTCTGGCCGAGTTGATCCATACGCTCCAGGCCGCAAAGGAGGTAAGCCCCTGGCCGGTGGGGCTCAGCGTTCATCCACGCTATTTCGACACCCGCCAGTTCAAGGTTTGCTTCGGCTGCGCGCTCCAATCGATGGGGGTTTCAGAGGTGGTGTTGATGATCTACGTCGCGGATGCGAAAAAGGTCAGCAGCCGAGCGTCCGGCATCATGAAGTCTCATCCCGCCCTGCGCTTTTCGGTTGCGGTGAGCGTCGAATCCGAGCTGAGCCCGACCGAGAGCTTCTCGAGCCAGGGGCGTGCCGGTTTTCAAAGGGCCATGGACGGGGTGAGGAAGCGGTTGAATCAGAGCAATTTCGCGGGAATCGTCATTCATTCCTGGAAGTATCTCGAGGCCATGAAGCCATGAAGGTAACCTTTCGCTCTCCCAAGAGCAGCGCGCCGGACCGGGAGCACGGTATCCGCGTGCCCTACGCTCCGGCCAAGAGGGCGGCCGCACGCTGGCGGTGGTATCTTGTCGTCTTACTCGTATCGACCCCTTTGCTGTATCTCATGGCAAAGATCTTTTACACGACGATGGTGGTGACGGCTTCGGGGTTCATCACCCTGCAAAAGGTGCCTGTCAACAGCCAGATTGCGGGATCGATTTGTGACGTGTCGGTTCGTGTCGGGGAGGAAGTCTCTGTGGGGCAAATCCTGGCCAGCCTGGAAAAGCCCGAGCTGCAGCTGCGAGAGCAGCTGCTGCGTGCCGAAGCTGCATCGCGAGAGGCCGCTTCTCCGGTTCCATCAGGGGCGGCCGTTCTTCAAGAGCTGGAAAGAAGCCTGAGTCTTGCGCAGAAGGTCGTCGATTATCGTACCTCGTACCTTCACAAGGTCAGATTCCTTTTCGGACAGGGGGCGGCCACCATTGCAGAGCTCAATCTGGCCGAGAGCCAACTGCATCAATCCGAGTCAGATCTGCAACAGATGCGGAGCTCCGTGGCTCTCCGGCGGCTGGAAGATTTGAGGCTGCAAGCCCCCGATCGATCCAATGAGACCAGGTCCAGCCTGATTCGGGCCGAGCTTCAGGCCGTGCAGGAGCAGCAGTCCAGGCTGATTCACAGGAGCCCTGTCAGAGGACGTGTTCTGGAAGTCTTCGCCGATGTGAGCCAGAATCTGGCCCAGGGGCAGCCCATTCTCGTCCTGGGCAACCTGGATAATGTCTGCATCCATGCCTACATGGATGCCAAGGATCTCA
>CAZEOY010000167.1:0-7213 GCA_964513835.1 uncultured Syntrophobacteraceae bacterium | reverse complement strand
TTTCCATGTAGAGCTCGGCGATGTCCGCGAGCTCGCCGGTGGTTGCGGCTTCGATGAGCTCGCGCTTCCGGGGCTCCTCGAGGCTCGACCAGGACGGGTTCCAGGCGGCACCCGCCAGCGTGTCTTCGACAAATTGGGAAAAGGGACCGTCTGCGTTCGTGCCGTCGGACAGTGCGGTCCCGAACCATGCTTCCCGGGTCGCTTCGATGGAGTGGACGAGCTGGTGTCGCTGGGAGGCGGAGAGGGTCTGGAGACTCCCCCAGATGTCCTGGAACCGTTCCAGGTCTTGGAGCAGGAAGGGACGCGTCGGCCGACGGACTCGCCGGGCGCTCGGGCCGTACTCGATTTCGAAGCGGCGGCTCGTGGTGTCGAGCAATTCGAAGTCGAAGAAGCTCGGCCTGATGGTGACCGAACAGGGAGAACCATTGATGTCCTTCACCGGCAGAACATTCGGCTTCTCATCCTGGAGGGAGGAGGGGTCTTGTGTGCACAGGTTTGCATACCATTGATCCTCAACCCCCGTCGGCATTTGCTTCGGGTAGGCGTGGTCGAAGGAGCGGCGGTCTCTGCAGAAGCGGACCCGATATTCTTTCTCGTTGGTTCCTGTGTTTTCGACCCCCCACTGTTCCCACCTTGCCGGCATGCCGAGCATCCTTCGTCCGGCATCGAGGACCGCCGCAAGCGGGGTGCGCCGGGGAAAGAAGACAATGCCCAGGTGGAGGGGCAGACGGTCGATGACCCGACCCATCTCGCGACAATGTTTCTCACGGATGGCGTGAGCCGCGTGCAGGGCGGACGCGGCCGGGACCAGTGCCATGAACAGGGTGGGCTCGGTCATCAACGGCGTGTAAGGGAGATAGGTCTGCTCCTTGTGGACCGCTACCCCTTCGGCGTCGACGTTCGCCCGCTCATTGCTCTTCAGGTAGCCGCCGGGTTCGTAGAGAACCAAATCCCCGTGGAGCCGCTGCCGGAGCTCCTCCATGAGCGCTGGACCGTTGCTCCACACCTTCCTTTCCAGGCCGAGCAGCTTCCCGAAGTACCTGAGATTGGCAGTGGTCCATAAGAGATTGCGGTCCGAGGCCTCTTCGTCATTGGGGTCCCAGCAGAGGGGGAGCCGAAGGCCCGAGACTTCCGCTTCGTAGGAATGCCACAGGCCCAGGCCGGAATCCAGGCCCGGGGCTGTGATGTCCTCGACGTTCCGGGGTCGGAGGCCGAGTCGGACCTGTCGTACGTCCTCCAGGACTTCGGGCAGCTCCACGTCCCGCACCTCCTCCCAGAATTGCCGGGTGGTCTCCCAGCATCTCCGGATGCGGGCAAAGGAAGCCCGTTTGCCGATCGTGGGCATGAGCCTCCCGTTGAGCCAGTCGTCCAGTATGAACTTGCCGACGATGAGCGCTGCCCGGCCGTTGTCGTCCGCCACCTCGTCGATCCAGATGGTGTGTTGGAACATGCCCGGGCCTTTTTCGGAGGATGGCCGATTCCGCGTCCAGTCACGCGCCCTGCACCGTCGACGTTCCAGGCAGACGCAGCAAATGTTCCGCTGGGCCGCCTTTTGGGAGAGGGCAGGATCGGCAGATGTGCCGTTTCCGTCCCCAACGGGCAGCCCCACCGGCCGAACGCCACAAACCGTGCAGATCTCTGCGTTTTCGGGCCGCCGCCCCCCCTCCCACCAGTTGGCCAGTCTCGATGCCTCCGCATGGTGTTCAACCGGGCGCGTCGCAAAGTACTCACCCATCCTGTTGGGATGGGTACCCGGGGGGGTCGACGCAGTCAGCAGCGGATGCGGGCTGATGGCCACGAGCGGAATGAGCTCCCCTTCCACCCCTCCGGCATCGAACTCCTGCAGGACCCGCTCTTCCAGGGTTCTTTCTTCCCCATCTTCACAGCGCAGCAGGTCTTCGACATCGGGAACCACGAACACGCTGCCTGTTTCGTCGCGATAGATCTCATTGCCCAGCGGGTATTGCTCCTCGAGAAGGGTGCGAGCCCGGTCCAGGGCTGTTTGAAGGACCTCGCGCCGCCCCAGCAGATCGCTGATCTTGTCGCTGCTTGCCCAGAAGGATAGACCGTCGAAACCGACGTGCAGAAACCGCCATTTCAGCTGGTTCCAAGGCTTGACCGTTCCCGTGAGAAGCGCCTCGGCGATCGATGCTTTCAGAAACGCCGCCGCACTCGCTCCCACGTCCCACACGGTCACATCATTGATGGGGTACTGCGTGTCACCCAGCACGTGCTCCAGAGACCTCCTGATCGATGCAATCAGCTCACTTCCAACTCCCTCCCCAGCGGTGGTGATGCTCTCGAGCAGCCTCACGCGAAAATCTTCCAGTCTGGCAATTTCGAGGGACCGGTGGTGCCCGAAAGCAGTGGCTGGATAGTATTCCGACCGCGTCACAGCATGAACACCGGTTGGTTCCCCTTTCTCCTCTCCCGACGCCACGTGGTGTGCTGCGTGCATCATCGCGAGCAACTTGGGCTCCGAGCCGTAGATGATCAATATACGGTCCGATTTGTGACTTGGCGGGTGTTCCCACCAGTTTCTATGGAATTCAATGAGCTCTCCCATGCAGTGCTCATGGCCATCAAACGGGGACGGGAGGTTGATAAGAGGCACCCTGAGCGAATCTCTGCAGTTCCCTGAGGGGAAGTCGTAGTTTAGAAAATCATAGTTGATCGGGTTCTCGCTGGCTTCACCCGTGTTTTTGATCCGCGCTTCCTCATCAAGGGGCAGGGATTTCTTATCACGGACGCTTTTGTACCAGTCGGCGAGGTAGCCCGTGATGTGCATGTACTTGAAGAGTCCAGTCTTGGCCTTTGTGTCCCCATCCAGGTCTTCGCAATACTTCAAAACGAATAGACGAGAGCACTTGCCGAGGTTGTGGATCAATGCGCCGATCTCAGATTGGAGGATACTTCTTCTTGCCTCCGAGAGGATCTGTAATCCATTCACTCTGACCCTCCTGTGCCTACTTGTGAGGACATCCTCTGGGTGACGGCCAGGAGCTCATCCAGTGTTGAAAAGGAGCGCGCCGTAAAGCCGCTGGGCTGTGGGTGCCGGGTCTTCTCGAAGGCTGTTCGCCCTCCGCTTTCCCATGCTCGCATGAATTCACGGTACAGCCGCTGCCTCTTGCGCTTCCCGTACGGGAGCCCCTTGGATTCCAGATTCTGCCGGTATTCTTCTTCCGACTTGGGGGTGCCGTCCGCACGGAAGAGGTCCCCCGGCGAGTCTTCATCGGTCATGTACTGTGCCAGTTTCTCCAACGGAAACCAGGGTATCTCTTCGACGGCAAGGTCCAGCTTCATCAGCACCTGCCCAGGCTTTGGAAGTGAATTCCCGGCGGTCCCGTAGCCGCTGCTCGTTTTGGCCCCGAAGCCGTCCACCTGGAGCATCCGCCGAATGGCACGGGCCAGCAGCGGCAGGTCCTCGGCCAGTTGGCGCCTGAGTGTGGCTTCGTCCGGAGTGACGGGCGGCGGCTCCGGCCCAATGCCGGGGAAGTCAAAGGGTGTGTACAGGACCTGGAAGTGACTCTCGGTGCCTGCCGGCACGCATTCCATGAGGATGGGATTGGTACCGACACGCCGCTTGCGGTCGTGCGGGTTGATGATTTCCAGGCCAATGCGGTCGAAATAGGTGGGAAAGAAATGAAGCCGCCCCTGCCGCCCCTCGACCCGTTCCGTGCGCACCCCGCGCTTCACCAGGTGCTCCTGGAATTGCTTCTGAATCAGCCTTTGGAGAGCAGCGGGGCGATCATCCCGTTGCTCTCCGACCGCATCGGGTTCCTTGGGAAGCTGAAGCCGCACCAGAGAGGAGTTGATGAACTCTTCCTGTGCGCTGTTTTCATTGCCGAAAAGGAGCATGTGCTGTTCGCGAGAACCATGGATCTTCGATGCCATCCTGCAGAGATCCTCATCCGTCGCCCTGGCTTCATCAGCCTTGTCCAATACCCCGGCGATGGATTCAGCCAGGATTCGAGTGGCCGCTGCCCTCAGACTTCCTTTCCAGGTCAATGAGGTCACATAGGGCACCTTGAAGACCCACTCCTTCTTGATCGGGTTATCGATGATGTAAAACACGTCGTCGTCCCGGCTGAGATAGGAGCGATCAAGCCGGAACGGAATCACAATTCCGACAGAGTAAGGGGGCAAATCATTGAATCCGTCTTCTAGGGACCGGGCCAGCCCAAGCTCCCTCATACGATGTCTTTGGGCGGCGATTTCCAAAGTGATTTTTCCCTGCTCGGCTCCCTCCTTCATGACCAGTTCAAAGTAGTGTCTTCTCGCGGACTCCTTCAGTTCTGTAGGAAGGCAATTGGTGAACAGTTTGGCTTTGCTGTAAAAATCCAGGTCGAGATCCATGATGATGTCACCGATGTCAGGGACTTCGGCAATCCGAACAGCTGTTAGCCATTCGAGACTCTTCAGTGTGCTCATTCCTTGAAGACCTTCTCCCATTGGAACTCTCCCTCCATAAGCTGTATGCCGGGACTGCCGGCGAACATGGTGGAACGTAAGAAATCGTCCACTTCGCGTGCAACGTCAGCTGCGCTGAGTTTACAGTCCCGAGGGACGTGGCCCCACACTCTCAGGTGCCAGCGGTCGTCACCCGGCACCTTGTATAAGTGGCTGACCCGGATTCGACTGGCACTCCGGTCTGCGTCGGACTTCGGCGTGCTGTTACCGAAGAGCTGATTCGCTACATCCCTGTCATACTTCTGTTTGAACCAGGGCCGAAGCCCGACGTCCTCGCCAGTCCTGTGAATCGGGTGCTTCTGTTGGGACTTGTACCGGATGTCGAAGGCGCAAGGCTTGAGGCGACCTGAGTCGGTTGGGCTGGGCGTTCCAATGTCAAGCAAGTTTTTGAAATAGCCATGTTGAGACGGGATGGCATAGGTCCGGGAAAAGAATGCCCGGAGGTTGAAAGCCTGCGATTGCGATAACGCGCGTGTGTCACCGGGTGCTATCTTGACATCTTCGGCGATAAGCTTGCGCCCCTGGTCGATCAGTGCTGAATCCCGGTCATCAGTCAGCCGAATTAACCCAAAGCCGTTTTGGGCTTTTGACCCGATGGCCCCGTATTGCGCTATGACGTCCAGCATCGCCAGAAGACGGGACAAAGCCGGGTGGTCCAGCACGTCCGCAGCCGTGAAGCGCATCCTGGCATTTCTGCCCCAGAGACATTGTCGCCCGAAAGTGAACTTGGCCTGCGTTCCGCGCCCTGATTTGGTTCCCCCTGCTTCATCCGCTCCGAACATACGCCACAGCCAGAAACCCGCTGGACCATAGATGTTTGGGCTTGCTGAAAAGGAAAGGGGATGTGGCTCCAAACCCTCGATCACAAGTCGGAATCGCCGCCTCCAGCCGGTGGCCCCGAAGAGCTGGCAGACCGGACACAGCCCTGAAGATGCGAGGAGACCGGCACCTCGCATCCCCCGAGCCAGTCCTTCTTTGTATTTCTCCGGCTCCAGGCGACAGGTGCCCACGCTGTCTCCATCGCCTATCCCACAGGGATTGCCCCGCAGCCCACGGACAATGCCTTCGTACCAATACCGCAATGAACCCACTATCCCCGTCTCTTTGACGTTTCGTCCGTCTTGATCAGCCCCGCCTGTCCAGATTGGGGTAAGCGTTTCAAAACCGACTGTGAGCTGGTTCTTCATGAATTTTGCCTCCTAAACTCACCTTTGCCATCACCTCGTTGAGCATTCCACGCTGCTGTTCGTTCATTTCTTCCTCTCGGCTCGACGCTTCAGTAATAGCTTTACGAGCCTTGTCCGGTGCTTCTTTGGCTATTCGGATATATATCTCCTTTGCAGCGTCACATACGGAGGATTCAGTATGTGTAGTCAATAATTGCAACATAGGCTTTAATAGAAATTCATGTGGCATTTCATAAGAAATATCGTAAATGACATCTATTACATGCCTTACAATTATAGATTCGTGAAAATTCCTCATCATGCATTCGCAGAGACACTCAAGGACAAGCCTTGAAGGGTGTTTCCGGAGTGACTGAGCCGCTGCTATGATGACATAAGGTTCTCGATCTCGCAGTGCTGTGAGGAGTGGATCTACAACAATCTCTGAGGAGTGCTCTCCCAGTGCATCGGCTGCTCTTGCCCTATCCTGAGCGTGTCGCCCCACATTCCTCAGAATTTCTACGAGCTGGTAACTCGCTTCGCGCGAAGGAAACCAGCGCAAAGCCAGAATTGCATTTGATGAGTCCTGCTTTTTGTCTTTGAGGGCCTTCAACAGGGTCCTTTCCACAAGCCATCGACTGCTGGAGTTTGTCCACAACTTTGGGGGTTGACTTGGCAGGTTGTCGGGTGTGCATCTTAACCAATTATACATACTTCGCTTTATTAAGATTTGACATATATATAAATAAATGATGAAAATCGTAATCATAAGAGATATAGTGATAAGAGTATATATTATATATGATCTAAATGCTTGAGGAAGAAAGCTGAAGGCTTTGTCTAAAATGTTTAAGAGTATATAAAATGCCTGCAATGCTGCCGTCATTGTGGTTATCCCAACCTGCCATGAGGGAGTGGCAATGGCTCCCCAAGTAAGGTCCAGGCCGATGCTTCAGTAAGAAATTCGGTACCGCCCCAGTCCAAAAGTGGTCGCCTGCCCGATGTGAACCTGCTCGCCCAGGCGCAGGTAGGGCATGAAAGGGCTCAGCGGGCCTGCGAAGGTCACTGTGCCCTTGAGACCGCCAAGCTTCATGGTGCTCTTCTGACGGGTTGAGTAGCGTTCCCAATCGTACCAGTGCAACGAACGGGCGATGGTCTGAATGGCGTGGGCATCACCGGGAAGGCCCTCAATGTCGTCGAGGGCCGCCGTATCGCCGTAAAAGGTGGCCAGCAGCCGGATTCTCTGGAAGAGACGTTCCACAAAGAGGCCGAAAGACAGATGCGTCGCAAGATCTCCGGCGACCTTGATGCGGAGCGGCGTGATGAGCTGGATGGTGAGTGATTCCACACGGGCTACAGGCGCGTCTTCCGGCACCTGCGCCTCCCGCGGGAAATGATAAGCTTGGGAGTGACCATCATAGACGGTCACGGTCCGGTCAGGGCGCAGCCATTCGACACGGATCAGCTCGTACCGGCCGCGTTCCCGTCCCAACCCACGGAGACCGATCTCCTGGACGGAAAAGATGAAGTAGGGCAGACCGTCCACAGCGGGCCCGATCAGGATGAGATCGAAGCTG
>CAZEOY010000166.1:6671-7248 GCA_964513835.1 uncultured Syntrophobacteraceae bacterium | reverse complement strand
AACTGCGCTGCCATTCCCGAGGAGCTCATCGAAAGCGAGCTCTTCGGCCACGAGAAGGGGGCTTTCACGGGCGCCCATGAACGAAGAAAGGGTCGATTCGACCTGGCCAACGGCGGAACTCTCTTTCTGGATGAAATTGGGGACATGAGTCTCAAGACGCAGGCCAAAGTTCTGCGCATCCTCCAGGAACAGGTTTTCGAGCGCGTGGGGGGATCGCGTCCCATCCAGGTGGATGTGAGGATCGTCTCAGCCACGAATAAAGAGCTTCACAGGGCCATCGAAACCGGCCAATTCCGCCAGGACCTGTACTACCGGTTGAATGTCATCCCCATCAATGTCCCGCCGCTGCGGGATCGCATCCAGGACATCCCTGTACTGGTTCAGGACTTCGTGACCGAAATGGCCTACCAGACAGGAATGGGCAGAAAAGAGATCGACGAGCGGGTCATTGACCTCATGCAGCAGTATCACTGGCCGGGCAATGTGCGCGAGCTCAGGAATTTTGTTGAGCGACTCATCATTATGACCCCGGGGCAAATCGTACGAGCCGAGAATCTGCCCAAAGACTTCCTGAGCC
>CAZEOY010000166.1:0-6661 GCA_964513835.1 uncultured Syntrophobacteraceae bacterium | reverse complement strand
CAGCTCAAGGAGCCGCCTGCCGACAACGATCCCTTTCGATTTGCGACTCTCCGGGAAGCTCGAAATGCCTTTGAACGCGAATTCCTGATGCGGAAACTCGAAGAGAACCAGTGGAATGTCTCCCTCACTGCATCCCAGATCGGACTGGAAAGAAGCCACCTCCACCGCAAGATGAAGGCCCTGGCCATCGTCGAAAGCGAGGATTCTTCAGCCGGAAGTTGATCTGTCGTGGGCTGGCGAGTTTGGGGTCAAGCCCCTTGATTCGACGTATCATGGATTCAGCCATTGGGTTATAATGTCTTTTTAAGAGTCACTGCTAATTGAGGAGAAAGGAAGGGATTGGGTCGACACCCATCGGGAGGGAGGCTGTATGAAAGAGACGTCTAGATGGATCGTCGGAGCGTTCCTGGTTGTCCCGGCACTCTTGTTCCTGGAATCTTATGCGGCCGCGGCGATGGAGCAGAAAGCCGGTGTGGCGGGTCCCAACAGGTGCGGGGAATGTCACGAGCAGATCATGAAGGACGTGGGGAAGACCTCCATGGGACGTCTGTTTCTCAAGCACCCGAGAAACTCGGCGGAGGAGATGGCCTGTGAAGCCTGCCATGGGCCCGGTGAAACCCACGCCGAATCCGGAGGCAGTGAATTCGGCGGTATGGTTCGTTTTCTGAAAAACACTCCGAATCCGGTCCGCGAAAGGAATGGTGCCTGTCTCAGATGCCACCAGAAACAGAAACTGCTGTTCTGGGAAGGCAGCCCCCACGAAAGGCGCGACCTGGCATGCACCCAATGCCATAAGGCTCACACCCAGCCGCAGGACATCTCCAACCGGTCCCTGCTCTCGCGGCCCAAGGCCCTGGACGTTTGCGCCGAATGCCACAGGCCGCAGGAAGCCCAGCAAATGCGGTTTTCCCATCACCCCCTTCGAGAAGGAAAGATGGATTGTTCGAGCTGTCACAACCCACATGGCACACCTTCCGAGAAGCTCGTCAACGCCAACTCCCTCAACGATCTCTGCTATCGATGCCACATGGAAAAGCGGGGACCGTTTCTGTTCGAGCACCCTCCGGTGATGGAGGACTGCTCCAACTGCCATTACTCTCACGGGAGCAATTACCCGAGGCTGATGAAGGTCCCTGAGCTCCGGATTTGCCGCCAGTGTCACATCAATTTTCACGCCCTCAACGCTGCAGGGGTTTCACCAGGGCATGTCGCGGGCCGCATCTGCACGGATTGCCATTTCAACATACACGGCTCCAATTATCCCACAGAACAAGGTCGTTGGTTCCTGAGATAAGGAGGGTGTCATGAAGATGGGACGTCATGCATTCATGGTTGCTCTGGGGATCGCGGTTCTGGTGTCAAGTTCCGGACGAGCTTTCGCGGAAACATCCTTTTACGACTACAAGGTGCTGGGCGAAGTCGAGCTTGGATTCAGGGCCTTTCTGAACAGTCCTTCAGATGAGTCGCAGGGAAAGATCGAGGAATACCAGGACCTCTCGAATCCCTTTCTCGGAAACATGCACCTGCTGATGCTGAACAAGGATGAGAGCTACCTGGTGGAATTCCAGGCGAGCAAGATTGCCGGAGAAGACCAGAGCTACTTCCTGCGCAGTTCAAAGCCAGGCCTTTTCGAATTCCGTTTCGGGTGGGACCAGGTCCCTCACATCTATTCAACTCTCTCTCCCCTCAAGGATAAGATCTCGGTTCGCTGGGACAGCGCGAACTTTGCCTTCTTCTTCACACCGACACCGGAGTGGGACCTCGGAGCCGAGTACACCTTGACGATGAAGGACGGGGATATCCCCAAGGGACTTGCACTGAGCTTCCCGCCGGCCCTGAATTTCAGAGAGATTCTTCTGCCCGTCGACATGCGGCAGCATGATGTAACCCTTTCGTCGGGACTGGCGAAGCAGAACTACCAGCTGCAGTTTTCCTACAACCTGGCCCTCTTCGATAATGCCGATTCCTACAAGGCTGTGCCGCAAGGGGGTGGCTTGTTCGACCCCCACGCCTCCTTGCCGCCAGACAGTGTCGCGCATACGTTCACTCTGGCCGGTGGACTCAACTTGCCCTACAAGACGCGCCTCAACAGCTCCCTCTCCTACAGCCTGAGGCTTCAGTCGGAAGACTTCATCTCTGGGCCCTTCACGCCCCCTGCTCAGGGCGATTTAGATGGCCTGGTGAATATCGTCAATTTTTACTTCTCTGGAGTGAGCCGTCCCGTTGACCCGCTGACGCTCAAAGCCATGTACCGCCTCTACTACTTTGGGGATGACAGCGACGAGATCGACATCCCGGATGTCCTCTTCGTGGAGAATCTCCGTGCCGAGAGGTATCCTTACACGAAGCACACCGCCGGATTCAGCGGGCAATGGAAGTTTCGGGCTCCGCTGTCTCTCAACGTCGGGTTCAACTGGCAGAGGTGGGAGCGTGACGGGGATGTGCGGGAGGTGGCCACAACCGATGAGTATATTCCCAGCCTGTCGGTGGACTACACGCCCCTGTCGTGGCTTCTGCTCAGGGTGGGCTACTCCCACTCAACCCGCGTGGGATCTGACTATCAGAATCTGGGTGTTGGGCAGCGCGACGTGCAGCAGAGGCTTCTGCGGAAGTTCTCCATGGCTGACCGGGACCGGGACAAAGTAGAGTTCTTCGCCGAGCTCTCACCCGTCAACACCCTGACCTTTTCGACCAACTTCGGTCTTGCTCTCGACGACTATTCCGAATCCAGGTTTGGCCTGTTGGACGATCAATACTGGGCCGCCGGCGCGGACATCACCTGGAGACCTGTCAAGCGACTGGCTTTTGGTGTCGGCTACCTGCACGAGGACTACCATACACGCCAGGAGGCCGGGCTTGAAGTGAACGTGGATCAGGGCCCCACGCTGACGACGGACGACTCCGTGGACACGGTTTCTGCATCGGCGAACATCTCGCTGATCCCCAGTAAGCTGGATCTGGATCTGAAGTCGAGTCTGTCCTACGCAACCTCGGACTTCAGCAATTCAAATCTCCCCAAATTGAAGAATGCACTCATGAGCAACAAGGCCTCGCTTCGGTATCGTTTCACCGAGCACTGGTCGGCGAAGCTGGGTTATATGATCGAGATCTTTGAAACCACCGATGCCTATACGGAAACCATCGCACCGGATCCCACGATCTTTGTGGACGATTTTTATGAAGATGGCACGGCCCACATCATCACCGGTTTCGTGGCCTATCGTTTTTAGCTCGACGCCACCAGTATCTCTTGGTGGCTGTATCCCAAAGAGATAGGGAGCAGAGCCCAAGAGCCCTGCTCCCCATTGAACGTTTATTCAGGCGGGAAGCGGAGAGGTCATGGAGAAGCGGATAGAAAACTTCCCCTCCCCCAGTCTATGCATCCTTGACGCCTGCAAGGTCCCTCCGCCTTTTACTTCGGGAGATTGCCGTCATCAGAAACCCATTCCCCGTATCTGCACGGTGCATGTGTCCGTGGCACGCTGCCTGCCGTTTCTGACCGTCAGCATGAAAGTGACTTTCCCCCCGTTCTGCCCCATGAGAGGCGCCACGAAAGTCGTCTCCATGTCCTTCCTGTTGGAAAGCTTCAATCTGGGCCCTGCAACCTTCCGCCACGAGTAGGTCATGGAGCCGTCTGCGGGCGTCGATGCTGCCGCCGTCAGGGTGACCTCATCCCCGGGATTCACGATCAGGTCAGGCCCGGCGTCTGCAACGGGCTGTACGGCCGACTGGCTCGACGCGGCGTTGACCTCCACAACCACGTCGTCTCGACATTTCAAGCCGCCGTCATCCACGACCTTCAGTCTGAACCTGAGCTTGGCTCCTCTTTTCTTGGCAGGAGCGGTGAAAGTGAGGCTGGCCGCCGTCGGATCGGAGAGCGTGACCGCGGGGCCACGGGTCTGTTTCCATTGATAGGACACGATCAGACCGTCCACATCGGCAGACCCGCTGCCATCCAGAGTGACGGCATCATGGGCATTCACAACCTGATCGAGGCCGGCATCCGCGAACGGCGCCTCGTTGGCCGCAGCTGAATCCGTTCCGCTCACGTTGACGATGCAGATATCCGAAGCCTTCTGACCGGCGTCATCGGTCACGGTCAGCTGGAAAGTCATGGCTACGGCTGTGTATGCGGTAGGCGCGGTGAAAGAGGGACTGGCTTCGGTCGGGCTCGAGAGTGTCACGGGAGTCCCATCGAGCTGGTTCCACGCGTACGTCAACACGCCCCCGTCATCCGTGGATCCTGTCCCATCCAAAACGACCTGGGCTCCCGGCGCGACCTGCTGGTCCTGACCAGCGTCGGCAATGGGGGTTGCGTTGCCAGTGCCCGCCGGATTCACGTTCACGATACAGGCATCGCTCGCACTGAGACCGCCATCGTCCGTCACCGTAAGCTGAAAGGTAAGCGCCACAGGAGCCGTCACATCGGGTGCCGTGAACGTCGGCTGGGCCACGGCGGGGCTTGAGAGCGTCACGGGAGTTCCACCGGTCTGCTGCCACGAATAGGATACAATCGTGCCGGTCGTGTCGGTGCCGCCTCCGCTCAGCTGGACTGTGGCACCCGTCCCCACAGTCTGGTCCGGGCCGGCATTGGATACGGGCGGCTGATTGGTGGGGGGAGCCACAGCGGGCTGCACCGTGACGATGCAAGTATCTTTGGCGGTAACGCCTGCGCTGTCGGTAACAGTGAGTTGAAAGGTGATTGCCGCTGGTGTGGTGACGACAGGTGCCGTAAAGCTGGCCTGGGCCTGGTTGGCGTTGGAGAGGGTGACGACCGGGGTCCCCGCGAACTTGACCCATGCATAGGAAGCGATCGCCCCATCGGGGTCGCTGGAGTTGCTGCCGTTCAGGACGACCGTGCTGCCCGAGGTCACCGTCTGATCGGCCCCCGCGTTGGCCACGGGGGCTTGGTTGGTGGTCCCACCCCCCCCGCCATGACACGCGGCACAATTTGTTCCCATCGATCCATCTGCTTTCGCGTAAACGCCAGTGGTCACCATTGCGAAGATAGCCAGGGCCAAGGTCAGCATAACGGTCACTTTTCGTATCATATGAATCTCCTTGAAACATGTTTACACAGCACCTTCCCAAGGTGCACGGCCCCTCATGTCAGGGCCCCACTTCGACCTGTCACTGGACTTCGCTCAGCTTCTCTTGTCAGCCAGATAGCTTCCAACCTGTGGAAATATGAGGAGCAGACTGACTGAAGACTCAACGAAGTCTCTTCTTGAGCATTCTTTGTGTTCCCTCCTCTCTCCAATGCCAAGATCTTATGGTTACTGTTGTTTGATACATTAGATGCTACGATAATGCATACACTCCAGTAACAGCTAATTGATTTCATATAACCACCTCAATATCGTTAAGTCACACAAAATCTTTACCTGAGTAATTTGAACCATTATTGATCTACAGCTACGTATGTATTGCTAGTTCTGTTAGCTTGGCGCAATCTTGCTCTGCAGGTTGCTTTGACGTGTCAGACATGCGACGCCGAGTCTCCTCCATGGGAGGCGTTAAGCCCCGCTGAGGCTCCAGGACTGATGAGTCACCGGTGGCTTCGCTCATCCACAGCCGAGTGGCATGATGCTTGCCTGTGAAAATCCATCTTGATCCCTTCGATGAATGTCGGGGATTTGGTTGAAGACACACAACAGGGGAGCTTCATCGTGAAGAGTGTAGGGACGCGGTTTCTCATCCCTTTTGGATTGCTTTGTATCGCCGTTTCGGCCTTTGTCTTTCACCAAGTCTACGAGTCCAGTCGCAGGCATGCCAATGAGCTCATCAGCCAGCAGGCCGCCGTCGCGCTGGAGTTCAATCTGGCCATTCGTGACTATGCAGCACGCAGAATCCGGCCGGTCATGGAGAGGATGGTCGACCACGACACATTCATTCCGGAAACCATGTCCACGTCTTTCATTTCCAGGGAGATATTCGAGGAAGTTCGAAAGAAGCTTCCACACTACGTCATTCGTTTTTCATCCGACAATCCGAGAAACCCCATCAATCTGGCCAATCCGGACGAGCGTCGGATGATCGACTTCTTTCGTCAAAATCCCGGGCTTGAGTCGCGAACCGAGGAGATCCAAATTGACGGCAAGCGGTACCTGGCTCACTTCACGCCCAAATGGATGAAGTCGGAGTGCATGCGCTGTCACGGCGATCCCCAGGACGCTCCCGCTGAGCTCGTGGAGCGCTATGGGTCGACAGCGAGTTTTTTCAGGAAAGTGGGAGATGTCGCGGGACTCGACACGGTGGCCATCCCGGTGGAAGCGACGAACGCACCGTTTGTGTCCGAATTGCGCTCACAGTCCTGGATTCTGGGTACGGGGCTCATTCTCCTTTTTGGATCCATCTTCATTGTCTTCAAGTTTGTCGTTTCACGCCGTCTCGAGGAGATGGCCGCCCACTTCAACGAGATTGCCGCCCACAAAGAAAGCCCATGGATGACGCCGGTTGAGGTCAAGGGAAACGACGAAATCAGCGTGCTGGGCCGCGCCTTCAACAAGCTCCTGGAACAACTTCGCACGACCCACGCCTCGCTGGAGCTTCGGGTCCGGGATCGCACGGTCGAACTGAGGGATGCCAACGAACGACTGCATGAAGAACTGGCCGAGCGTCAACGCGCGGAGGAAGCACTCCGTCTGACCCAGTTTTCCGT
>CAZEOY010000165.1:0-7260 GCA_964513835.1 uncultured Syntrophobacteraceae bacterium | reverse complement strand
TGCGGGGATGACAGACGAGAAATGGGACCCTGTTCTTCCGCTGAGCTCCAGGAAGGTGTGAGGTTATGACCCTTATGGTGCGCTGGAGGAGGGACAATGCAGTTGAATCAAACTAATCTGCCTGGTGAGGACGGATGCTATGGGCCAAGCGAAGCTTGCCCATGCAAGCTCAACCGATCACGGGCAAGCTTCGCTTAGCCAGTGCCACCCTCCAATGCAACAGCTTTGGCTGGGGACGCCTGTTTCCTGAGGCCAAGAACATGAAGGTGCGACGCGATACCATCATGACGGTGCTGGCGACTCTCGTGAGCGTTGCCGCGATACCGTTTGCGATCCTGGACACCATCGAGACGGGCCGCGTGTACCTGTTCTCCCGACAGTTCCTGGAGGAATTGCCGCAACGGTTTACGGGGCCCGGGCGTTTGCGCTTCATCCTGCAGCCGATGCTCGCCACTCTGTTGGGTGTGCGCGGAGGACTGGCCGACGCCAGGGCGGGAGCCCCGCCCTGTCTGTTCGGCTTGCTCTTCGCTGCCGGACGTCGAAGAGAATTGCTGCAGAGCGGAGCGGCGGCCATTCCGCACGCTGCTCGCCATGGGGATCATCCTGGACGTCGTCTTCCAGCTAGTACTATACCGGCAGGTGCATCCGGGTGCAGCCCTGGTGGTTGGGCCGATTCTCATCTGCACCCCCTACGCCCTGTGCAGAGCACTGACGACACGCATGGCACGCTGGTTGGGGAAAAGCGGACAATGATCGTCGCGGTGCGGAGATGTCCCAGGTTCCGCAAATATTCAGTCAGGTACCTCCGGCAAAGCCGGGGGGTTACCCAAATGGGTATGGATCAGGGGTCTGATGACCATGAGTACGGATCAAACAGTCAATTCAGCAGCACCTGTACGAACCGAGGCGTATTTGGACCTTCTCCAGATGCTCACCGGGGTCGGGCTCGTAGCGTTCATGTGGGCGCACATGATTCTGGTAGCCAGCGTCAACCTGGATTTCGGAGGAGGCAGGGTGATGAATGCTATCGCCCATTTTTTCGAGGCCACCTACATGGCCCAGCTCGGCGGTCCGTTGATCTCCCTCGTGATGCTCGCCCACTTCGTGCTGGCGGCTCGAAAGCTCCCGTTCCGCGCCCGAGAGCAGAAAGCCATGTGGCGCCACAGCGTGACCTTCAACCACCTGGACACGTGGCTCTGGGTCATCCAGGCGGCCACGGCCTTCATCATCCTCATCATGGGGTGCATCCACATGTGGGTGGTGCTGACCAACCTTCCGATCACCGCGGCAAAAAGCGCGGCAAGGATCCAGGGTGGATGGTGGCTGCTGTTCTACATCGTGCTGCTCCCCGTGATCGAGCTTCACGTCGGAATAGGCATCTACAGGATCGGTGTCAAGTGGGGCTGGATCAAAAGGGCGAACCGACAAGCGCTTCACGGTTTTGAGAACACGCTCACTCTCACCATGGTTGGAATCGGCCTTGTCACCCTTTTCACCTTCTTTTTTCTGGTCAACGCAATGTAAGGAGTCAAAAATTGGATACCTTGTATACTGATCTCCTCTGCGTGGGCGCGGGACTGGCGGGTGAGCGCGTTGCGGTGGCGACGGCGTCAGCCGGATACGAGGCCACCTGCCTCAGCCTGGTGCCTCCGAGGCGCTCCCATTCTTCCGCCGCTCAGGGCGGCATGCAGGCCGCTCTCGGCAACTGCATCAAGGGCGATTGCGACTGTCCGGATGTGCATTTCTCCGATACGGTGAAGGGCTCCGACTGGGGCTGCGACCAGGAAGTAGCGCGCATGTTCGCTGAGACGGCGCCCATTGCCGTGCGCGAGATGGCTCACTGGGGCATTCCGTGGAACCGCGTGGTCCCTGGAAAGAGCATCTATTACAAGGCCGGCAAACAATTCGAAAAGATCGAGGCCGAGGAAAGAGAGGGGCTCATCACGGCGCGCGATTTCGGCGGAACAGCCAAATGGCGCACATGCTACACCTCCGACGGGACGGGTCACACCCTGCTTTTCACCATGGACAACGAGGTGGTTCGTTTCGGCGTGAAGGTGCACGACCGGGTCGAGGCCATATCGCTCATCCATGACGGCGAGACCTGCATGGGCGTTGTGGCCCGCTGCCTCAAGACCGGAAAGCTCCGCGGTTACCTGGCGAGGGCCACCCTCATCGCCACAGGGGGCTACGGGCGCCTGTACCGGGAGACCACCAACGCGGTCATCAACACCGGAGACGGCGCCATCATCGCCATGGATACCGGAGTGGTCCCCATCGGCAACCCCGAGGCGGTGCAGTTCCACCCGACGGGCATTGTCCCCACGAACATCCTGGTGACCGAGGGATGCCGGGGCGACGGCGGCACCCTCAAGGACGTCAACGGCGAGCGGTTCATGGACGTTTACGAGCCGGAGAAGCAGGAGCTGGCTTCTCGCGACGTCGTTTCACGCTGGATGACCCATCATATTCGCATCGGCAAGGGAGTCCCCAGCCCCTACGGCCCGCACCTGTGGCTCGACATTCGTCATCTCGGCGAGTATCACATCAAGACCAAGCTTCGCGAAGTCGAGGAAATCTGCAACGAGTTCCTCGACGTCGACCCGATCACCCAGATGATTCCGGTGCGTCCGGCACAGCATTACAGCATGGGCGGGGTTCGCACCAACAAGGACGGAGCCGCCTACGGCCTCAAAGGCCTCTTTTCGGCCGGCGAAGCCGCATGCTGGGACATGCACGGGTTCAACCGCCTGGGAGGCAACTCCCTGGCCGAGACCATCGTTGCCGGCAGGATCGTCGGGGAGAAGATTGTGGAATTTCTGGACGGCCATGAGGTTTCGTTCAAGACAGGGGTGATCTCCGACAGCGTGAAGAAGCAGCAGCGCCAACTCGATGATCTGGCCTCGGGAAGAAACGGGAGGGAGAACGCCTACCAGGTCCGAAACGATATGCAGAACGAGATGATGGACCGGGTGGGAATCTTCAGAAACGGTGGGGAGCTCCGGACGGCGATCGACAACCTTCAGGCGATTTATGAGCGCTCGAAGAAGATCGGACTTCAGCGCTCGCCCGCAGGCGCAGGCCCCGAACTGTCCCTGGCCCTCCGGCTTCCGGGAATGCTGCGGCTTGCGCTGTGTGTCGCGTACGGGGCGCTCATGCGAACCGAGAGCCGCGGGGCTCACGCCCGCGAGGACTTTCCGGAGCGCAACGACAGGGATTGGCTGAAGCGCACTCTGGCTTACTGGAAGAGCGACGGGGACACTCTGCCCACCCTGGAATACGAAAAGCCCTCGAAGGTCTGGGAGATTCCGCCGGGAGAGAGGGGATACGGCTCGTGCAAGATCATTTGCAGCGTGGATCCTGAAGTCTGTGTTCTGGTGCCGGAAACCGAAGAAAGCGAATGAGAGGTGCCTTGATGGGACGGACTCTAAAATTCAGGTTATTCAGGTTCAATCCGCAGGATCCGGCATCGGTCCCGCACTTGGATACCTACCTGCTTGAAGAAACCGATGCCATGACTCTCTACATCGCCCTCAACCGCATCAGGGAAGAGCAGGACGCGACGTTGATGTTCGACTTCGTATGCCGGGCCGGCATATGCGGTTCCTGCGCCATGATGATCAACGGGAGACCTGACCTCGCCTGTCACACGAAGACGAAGAACCTGCCGGCCGAGATCACTCTGATGCCGCTTCCCGTCTTCAAACTGATCGGCGACCTTTCCGTCGATACCGGGACCTGGTTCCGGGGAATGAACGAGAAGGTCCAGTCGTGGGTGCACACCTCCAAACAGTTCGATCCGCATGCAGTCGAAGAGCGCATGGACAACGGGCTGGCTGAGGAGATCTACGAGCTCGAGCGCTGCATCGAATGCGGGTGCTGCGTTGCGGCCTGCGGCAAGGCGAACATGCTGCCCGAAGGCTTCATGGGTGCGGTGGCCTTCAACCGCATCGCCCGGTTCATGCTGGACCCGCGCGACCAGAGAACCGGTGATGAGTATTTCGAAGTGGTCGGGAACGAAGACGGGATTTTCGGCTGCCTGGGTCTCCTCGGCTGCGAGGACGTTTGTCCGAAGAAGATCCCGCTCCAGGACCAGCTGGGGATCCTCAGGCGCAAGATGGGCTTCTCGCAGGTGAAGCACCTGTTTGCGAAGCTCATGCCGGGCAGGAAATCTGCGTGAAGCTGTCCTGTTTACCGTTCCGTACCGTGGCATCACATTTCAAAACCTTGAAAGGGGGAGGACCATGACAACGAAGGTTAAAGTGCTGTTGAACATCTTACTGCTGACAGCCATGGTGGTGACTGCCACCCCTGTGCCTGCTGAGGAAAAGCCGGCGGACAACATGCAGATTGCCCTGGAAAAGATGCGTGCGGATAAGAAGCTTCTCATTTCAGAGAACCTGCAGCTTACTGAGAAGGAGGCGAAATCCTTCTGGCCTGTCTATGAGCGTTATCAGGACGAGCTCTTTCTGCTTCGCGCCCGAACCATCAAGTTACTGAACGACTATGCGAGCTCCTATGAAAAAATGACCAACGACATTGCGAAGAAGCTGCTGGACGAGTCTATCACGATCGAGGCCTTGCGCCTGAAACTCTACCAGGCCTACCTGCCCAAGTTCCGAAACGTTTTGCCCGATATCAAGGTGGCTCGCTACTACCAGTTGGAAAACAAGCTCCAGGCTGCCCTGATGTATGAGCTGGCTCGAAGCATACCCCTCGCCAAGACGGATGGCTGACGAATGCCCCCGCGAGTACAGCCGGGCCCAGATGACTGCCCAGCTCAGCTGGCTCTCAAGCTGGTGCTTGGGAGCCAGCAACCGGTTGAAGCGGTGCGCCCGGCGGGACTGATGGCAGGGCGTTCGAGACCGGGATCACCATGGGCTCCTATTTTACATGCGCTTCGCTGGACCGTTGTTGAGCCCGGCGAAGACAAACCGATTGAGAGTGAGGATGTGATGACGAGACGTACACAATTGAAGTTGGCATTCCTGATCTTCCTGTCGGCTGGAAGCATGTTCATCACCTGCCAGTCCGCCTTGGGAGCGTCCGCTGCGGAAATCGACCGTGGCGTGAAAAACGCTCTGCAGCAGCTTTATGCGGAATCCCCTTCAGCCAGGGCAATGGGACAAAAAGCCAAAGCTGTCCTGGTCTTTCCGGGCATCGTTAAGGGCGGATTCATCGTGGGAGGCCAGTACGGCGAAGGCGCTCTCATCATGAATGGAAAGATATCGGGCTACTTCAGCACGGTCCAGGCTTCTTACGGGCTTCAGGCGGGAATCCAGAAATATGGATACGCCCTTTTCCTGATGAGCGACTCGGCCATCGACTGGGTCAGAAGCAGCAATGGCTGGGAAATCGGCACGGGTCCCAGCATCGTCGTTGTGGATGTCGGGAAGGCGGGCTCCATGACCACCACCACGCTGCATTCGGAAGTCTACGCCTTCTTCTTCAGCCAGAAGGGGCTCATGGCCGGCCTTGGCTTGCAGGGGACGAAGATCTCCAGGATCAGCAAGTGAGCATCACTGCTCGTGCCTCATGAGGACGGCGCGCATCAGCGGGGAGCGGCGAGCAAGGGCAAAGGAACCTCGCTCATCTTAGCCAAACGCCATGGTGCTGGACATGACCTGAGCAATGGATAGCAGGCGGTCTGACGCATCTGGGAATGCATCCGTCTGCAGTCGTGGCGGGCACAGGTTCATCGTGCCCGCCCAATGCGCACATTGACCTGCGCCAGCCTGCAGTGCTGCCACGTCTGCGTGTCCCTTTACTGCGACTTTGAATGAGAGGAGTAAGACAAATGAACGTGAAGCGAATGATGAGGAATATGATGCTGTTGGTCGCCCTGCTCAACATCGCCGGCTGCGGGCACGTGCAAACCACGGCCACGGAGAATTGCGTCACCGTGCAGGACTTCGGATGCCCTGCCGGAGACAAGCCCTGCCCTTATCCGCCCTACTGCCGTCCTTGATTGAGCCACCGCAGTTTCGGTGATGAGGAGGCTCCTGCCAGGAATAGTCGGAATGGTACCGCAACCTATTTTTCATCTCCTCCGTTCGACAGGGATCAAATCCTCTGGAGATGTGACAAAGTCGAACAGAGCTTCCAGAGTATCGCGTACGGGATCTCATTCTCCCTGTTCTTACGTCCACGGAAATAATAATCAGCAATACTTGAGCCGATTACTCGATGCACGAACTTGCCATCTGTCCAGCGGTAGCCGGCAGACTCAAGAACACCTTCGGCCCCTACTGATCTCAGGCCAGACAGTATTGCGGCATATGTCTTCGCGTCTTTCGTTGGTAATATCTCCTCTGGTGGTTCAAGAATAATTTTCTCATCATTTTCAATTTCTCGGTGCATCGCCCGTGTCGCTGCACCATCACCGCATGCCCATAGAAGAGATGAAATGAATGGTCCACCAGCAGCCTCTTCCAAGCTGGGACTGTTGTGCGTCGTGATAATCAAGTATTTAGTATTCTCGATTTTCAATATGTCTTCTCTCAATTGATGGTATTTGAATGTGACCTGATTAAGGGATATCCACTTTCGCAAGATAATAAGTTCGCTCCAAAGCATGAAGCTTCTCCTATTGTGGTGGCCACCTGTAAATGCGTGGTTCGACAGCTCCGCGGTTGAGGGCATTCATCGCCTTCATTTTCTCAGGACCGTCCGGCATTGCTTCAACAGCTTTTCGAACTTCCGGTGCCCATCTCTGCATTGTCTTGGGCGGGATTGTAGAAGGATAATGCCCTCCAGGTTTACGATACTTGGAGTCCCATACAAAGATTGATTTCGATTCGGGATCGTATGTTATGAAATCGGGGCCCCTGACAGAAGCTGGCTTAGGCCCTCTGATTGGTGTTTGACTTCTTGTTGCAGCTTGCCATCCGTGTTCTTCGCCAATAGCAGCGTTCAATTCGGAGTAAGGGGCTTTTCCGGAGTTCGCTTTCGCAAAGAGCCCCGCCTCACCCACTCCCCTCTTTGAGGCGATTGAACTCTCTGTGGCTATTGAACCTTCCTTGGCCGCAGTGTCAGCACCTGCAGAGAGCTCTTGGCCCGTTTTCGCCTGCTTTTGTCCCTCTGCACCACCACCTCCTTCCTGCCGAATCGCGTACGAAACCCCAAATCCGGCAGCTGTAGCGGCAGCGATGGGGCCTCCCGACTTTATAACAGGAACTGGCATTGATGCAACATTGGCAAGGACTTCTGGATATTCGATATAGCAGGCCAGACCGTCGTGCGATGGAACGATAGGGTAGG
>CAZEOY010000164.1:0-7305 GCA_964513835.1 uncultured Syntrophobacteraceae bacterium | reverse complement strand
CCCACCAACCGCACAGGGGAAGGAGAGGAGGGTCGTTGATCTAGGCCAGGAGTGACGCGGCTTCCTGCATGAGCCTCGCGATGGGGAGTCTTCGAGGACACCGGCTCTCGGCCTCACCGTAATCCAGGCTGGCCATCCGATGGCGCACCTCGGGAGACATCTCGCCGTATAACATGCGGGCCAGATCCGACTCGCCGTAGCTTCGCGAATACATCAGGTACCTCATGACATCACCGACAGGCACAAAACCGTTCAAAGCCGTCTCACAAATCTCCGTGCAGCCGGCGCAGTAGCTCGAGGCCGTCTCCGCTGCATACCGATTCAGGAGCTCAGCACCCTCCGCTGAAAGCTTGGTCTCGTTCAGGGCCGCCCCCACATTGGCCATGAGGATGGTCATATTGGGCATCTGAGAGCAGATACTGGCGATGTTGGGGTTCTCCCAGACTGCTTTGAGCTTGGCCTGTTTGTCCGTGAATCCCTGCTTGACAAAAGTCTCGACCATGTTCGATTCCGCTTCGCTTTCGATGCTGAAAGGCCCGCCGGCCTGGGTCTTCATGGCAGTGAGCCCGATTCCGGCCTTGGTACAGGCGTCCACAGCCCTCTTCATCTTATCGTTGTTCATGATGCGGTAGTTGTAAGTCATCATGATCCCGTCGATCCAGCCGAGCTTGGCCGCCTCCAGCATGCAGTCTTCCATGTTGCTGTGGGTGCTGAAACCGAAAAACTTGATCTTTCCCTGGGATTTAGCCTTCTCTGCCCATGTTTTGGTCTCGTTGTTGATTTCCGAGATCCGTTTCATGGCATGAATGAAATAAAGATCTATATGATCCGTTTTCAACCGCTCGAGAGAGCGGGCGAGGAGCTTCGACATACCATCGGGATCGCGCTCGTCCGATTTGGTGACCAAAAAGACCCGGTTGCGTGTGTCCGGGTATTTCTCGAAAAATTGCCCGATGCCGGACTCGCTTTTCCCTCCCTCGTAACAGTCCGCCGTGTCCCAGTAAGTGACTCCCCAACGGAGCGCCTGTCTCATGAGCAGCTGATTGGACGGGATATCGAACATCCCCCCCAGGGACAGGCATGAGACTTTCACTCCCGTCTTGCCGAAAGGGCGCACGGGGACTTCTCGGATTTCATCCGGCTTTCCGGCGCCCTCGGGAGGTTTTTGGCCATAGGCTCCGGATGCTCCCAGGAGTGAGCCAGCTGAAAGCGAACCGACTGCCTTGATAAAGCCGCGACGGGAAAGATATTTATCCGACATGAGCCACCTCCATTACAACATTTGGTTATCATTCATGATTACCGAATCCATCTTTAGAGCAGCAGGGACCCGCGTCGACTCCGGGACTCGTTTTCCGGCGTGACCCTGATGGCCCTGAGACCGCTGACGGGGCACTCGTGCTCACAGATCCCGCATCCGATACACAGGGATGGATCCACCTGCGGACGCTGCAGCCGCACCTGTACCCGGACCCTGTCTCCGGGCCTCACGCCGGCCTGTCCGTTCGCCTGGACCGATACGGCACCCTCGGAGTTTTCCAGAATGAGGCTGCGGTTTCCATCCTCCAAACCGCCCTGAGAGAGGAAGTAATCACCCGTGGCCAGCTCGCCGGGTCTAAAAGGCCGTTCGGCAAACTCAATCCTTCCCGGGGCAATGGACTTCACCGACACCAGGCCTGCCCGAACCGTGCTGTAATGCTCCCGCACGAAAATGGCCTTGGGACTTACGGGGCAGTTCTCCTGGCACACGATGCAAGGCCTGTCCATCGCCCAGGGCAGACAACGACCATGGTCCACGAAAGCCGTCCCCACCCGGATCGGCCCCGAAGGCTCGAAAGTCCCCAGACCTTTCTTTTCGTCCAGCGTGATGGAGCGAATGGCAGCCGTTGGGCACAGACGCCCGCAGGCGATGCAATTGAGCTGGCACCCGCTGGTCCCAACACGGTAATTCAAAATGGGAGTCCACACCCCCTCGAGGCCTCCCTCGAATCCAGCCGGATGGATGATATTGGTGGGGCAGACCCGCATGCACTGGCCACACTTGATACACCGTTTGAGAAACTCTTCCTCCGGCAGAGCCCCCGGAGGCCGGATCAGGCCGGGATTCCAGTTGGCGGCCAGCTGCCCCTCCAGCCTGACAGCCGGAATGACGGCCACACCGGAGGCGAGAGCGATCAACACCCCTCGGCGTGAAAGATTGGGGGATACGATTTCTCCCGAGGCCGAAGGCTGTGTTCGGTAGCCAATGACCCGATGCTTGCAACCGTCCAGGCAGTTCATGCAAAGCACGCAATCGGGAATCCGAATCTGCCCCAGCGGCTCACACCCCCCCTCGCAGTCCTGCTCACACAGCCCGCATTGGATGCAGTCGCTGCAGGTCTTCCCGATGCGCCACAGAGCGTATCTCGAAAGCACTCCGAACAGAGCTCCCAGCGGGCATACAAATCGGCAATAGAACCTCGGGATCCGAAGGTTCATAAAAAGGGCTGCGACGAAGAGGAGTCCGATGAGCCATGCTCCCTCGAAGTAGCGCTGGTCAACGGAGAGCACCTGAGTGGAACTGTCCGCCAAAGGAAGAAGGACCAGGTTGACGGACCGGTACACAAGAGGGATGGGATCCAGGAGCCCCGTCTGCAGCGATGCCCCGATCATGCGCTCCCCGGCAAAAAGAAAGCCTGCAGCCGCCCAAACCCCCACCAGACCGATCAGAACCGCACCGCCCTTCCTTTTGGCTCCCCATATGTCACGGAGGGTCAGGCCTGTCATAAGGATGGAAGCTGCGACGACCATCCATAGAATCGGGCCGGACTGGAAGCCCCGACGCACCCCGGCAGCCAGAAGACTACCGGCCGCTGCCGAAAGCAGAAACACAAGAATCCAGAACTTGACGGACTGAAGAGCATGGAAATGGTTCCCGGCTATCCGCTCAGACAGAGTCCTGGAGCGTTTTCCGAGGTATCCCACGGCGTGGTGCATGGTTCCGAAGGGACAGACCCAGCCACAGAAGAATCTCCCGAGAATCAGCGTGAGAATGACGGTAACCAGGGCCCACAGGAGGTTGACGTAGAGTGTGCCTGTCGTCAGAATCGTCCCGAGGGCGACCAGCGGATCGAGCTGAAGAAACCAGGAAACCGGCCATCCCCGCAGCTGCCAGGCTTCAACCCCCAACGAACTCACCACGCAGAACCAAAGAAACAGCGCCAGGAAGAAGACCTGGCTGATGCGACGGACCGTAACGATTCTCATGCATCTCCACCGGCAAGGGTCACGCAGCGCTGGCGCGGAACGGACGGAGAGACTCGACGTCCATCGTCCCCACGCCAGCCTCCACAGCCTTGAGAATGAAGGGAAGGTCTGAAACCGTCTTTCCGAGCAGCGTTGCGCCAACGGCGTCCGCCGCCACCTGGTCCGTGCTCACGATGAGGGTGTCGGTCGCCTTGAGGTCGGCGAGGGAGCCGCCCGTTGGGCCATTGGTCATCATAGTGGTGGTGCCGTCCAGAATCACAAGGGTCGGCTTCACCATCATGGCCAGTTCCTTGATGGTGTTATGAATATCCTGATGAAAGATGTTCCGTCGTCCACCCAGCAGGCCGTACCAGTTCTTCATGATCATGGAGGCCCCGCTCCGGTTGTGGTCCTTGACGGGTGCGATGGAGATGAGCCTGGTCACGCCTTGAAACGGCCCGTGCAGGAGCGGCCAGTCCTTGATGAGCGATCCCCCGGCCACCGTCGTGGGCCGGAAAAAACCGGCCCTGGGAAGCACGACCCGCGCCCCTGCCGAGTGAGCGGCCTCCCGCAAACCGGTCAGTGAAAAACAGCTTTCCGGATCGTTGATGGGGTTGTCCGTCACCACGACCGAAACAGCGCCCGCTTTGAGGCATCGCCGGCACACTTCGGCCAGCAGGTCGGGGTGAGTGGTCGCCGAAAGAATCGCCGGGGTGGCAAAGGCCGCATTCACCTTGACGAGCACCCGATCGCCCCTCCTGATGAAAGTCTCGATCCCGCCGAGCGCTTTAAGGGCTGCGTCGAGAGACTTGACGCGGTCCGGCCCCTGGATGATACTCATCTTCCCCTCGAGCCCCGAAATCGAGAAATCCGGCAGCGTTACAGAATCGCTCCGGACTGCCGTAGGCGCTTTGGGGCCTTCAGCATCGCAGAGCCATGCACTCACCCCTCCCGCCAGCACGGCAACGGCACCGGCCTTCGCAGAGCGCACGAGAAACTCGCGTCGAGAGAAGTCTTTTTCATGGGAGGAGTCGGTCATGGATGACCCTCTTTTTCCTGCACTCAACGCCCGGTTCGGACCATCACGGGAGCGCGGCATAAAGCTTCAGCGCCAACGCCTCGGCAGCGTCCCGGTCATCCGCTTCATGGACTCCGGCCAGCCTTTCGCCCTTGCTGAAAAAGACCTCGACCATATCGAAGAGCTGAATCACCCTCAACCCGGGGATGTCCAGCCTGGATTCGACCACAGTCCCTCCGTTTTCCAGAAGGAACTGCTCATATGCCGATGCCAGAATCCCGGCCTCTTCGGGCGACTTCCGGCGGGATACGAAGGCCATGAGCTTCCACTTGCCACTCGTGTATGCGGCCGTGTACGTGTCGTCCAGCTTTTCATAACCGAAAACATTGGCGGAGAGGAGAGTGACCGATCCGGGTTCCAGCCCCTCGGGTGGAAACACACCGATTTCTCCCAGTTCCCCATCGGCCAGGGGCCGGGAATCGACGAATCCCCTCCCGATGGCCATGATCTCATCGATCAGCGCCTCCTCGGATCCCACGATCTCCAAATAGTCCTTCCCATGGGCCATAAAAAGGGCATTGGCCGTGCGATAGGCAAACCGCGTCAGGTCGACGTCTTCGGCCTCGGCCCTGCGCTGAGAGCTGAACACCGAGAAGGCATTGCTGGATTCGCCCATGTCATAGATAAAGATTTCGAGCCAGGCCCGGCTCGTCTCAGCCTTGGCAAACCTTTGACAATGAAGACTCACAAAACCGCTTGAAAGATAGAGCTCGGCTTTGCCATTGATCTTCTCCGAAAGGGTCTCCGCCCCGAATCGCTCGGCGGGGCCCATGGGCGAGAGAGCTTGGGAAACAATACTCTTGAAGGGGGATTCGATGATCGGCGCAGAATCCGACTGCTCGGGCACCGTCTGCTGCGGAGCGGTCACAACCAGAACCGAGGGATCGAAACGGGACTGCCGCTCGTAGACCCAAATGCAGATTGCAAGCAGTACCAGAAGGATCAGGAAACCGACAGCGCTTTCGGTGCGATTGACCTGGGGTTTCATCGGAGCACTTTTGGAATGTTGGGAAAAGGCTCAGTGAAGACTCGTTGATCTGAGAATGGTATCCCCAAGCCCTTCGATTATGAAACCGTCCAGAGAGGGCGGATCAGGCCTCTGCACCCTTCGGCATACAGCCCGTGAGCAGATATTCCAGAAGCTCCTTCACTGGACGAATGGCGCTTCCAAAGGGCAGGGTCTCGGACCCGCGGAAGAACAGCCCCTTGTTGATGTCGCCGCGAAGGGCCGCCGCGAGCTGTGAATCGATGCAGAACTGCCCGAATTTGGCCAGGCCGTCGCGCAAGCCGCATTTGATGAGGCACTGCAGCCCCACGGCACACCGTTCGGCCCCTGCCCGGGCACACTCCTGCAGCTTCGCTTCCAGCCGCAGATAGCTCTTGAGCCATGGGGTCAGGACCGCTCGCGCCGGCAAGCCCGCCACACTCATGAAGGTGACGATGTCCTCGGGCTTGGCCTCGGCCAGGACCTTCTTGAAGTTGGGGTGGGCATCCCCTTCTTCAGTCACGGCAAAGGGCGTTCCAACCTGTACGGCGGATGCGCCCAGTTCCAGGAGCTCCTTGATCTTTTCGTGGGTGTTGATCCCTCCGGCTGGGATGAGCGGAATCTGCCGAGGTTCAATGCCAAGCTCTTCAAAAAGCTGGAAAGTGCCCTCCAGCACCACCGGAAAATCAAAGCGAGGATCATTGATCTCCTCGGGCTTCGGCGCTCCAAGATGACCACCGGCATACCGGGGGTGCTCGATCACGATGGCATCGGGAAGGCGCTTTTTACGCATCCACTTCTTGATCACGACAGCGATACCGCGCACATCCGACAGGATGGGAATGAGAGCAACCTCCGGGAAGCCTGCGGCCATGTCAGGCAAATCGAGCGGCAGGCCCGCCCCCATGACGATAGCCTGCGCCCCGGCCTCACACGCAGTGCGCACAAGAGCCGCATGGGACGAAACCGCCTTCATGACGTTGACGGCTACCAGGCCGTTTCCCTCCGCAATCTCCAACGCCGCTCTGACCTCCCGATCGAGAGCGATCATGTTGAGCCCGTCCAGCATTTCATGGTCACGCACATTCCGGGCGCGCTCCATCAGATCTTCATGGTGATGCCGCAGGTCGATGCTGGCGATGGTCCCGACGGCTCCGAGACGCGCCACACTGCCTGCCAGACGATGAGCGGATACTCCCACGCCCATCCCGCCCTGGACGATGGGTAGAAGCTGGCGCCCTTTCAGCATGAAAACAGGCGCATCGATATTCAGCATGTTGAAGCGCTCCAGTGATCGGTCAGTCTTGTAACAAATGTCACAATAGGGGATGCACAAATCCTTCCGCCCATCGAGAGATTTCCAGCCCCGGTATATCTGGGAGAGTCAATGGCCGGCTCTCCGGCACCCCTTGAAACCCTCGTCTCATCTCGGAGATGAGCCCACTCGCTCAGCCTTCGTGGGTTCAGCAATCGCAAAAATCGCTTTCTTAAGCGGCACACTGTACCATGTAACAGAAATGTGGGCGTCTGGCAAACGCCGTTTGCGGGGCTGGCTCGTCATGCCCCCCCCCGCAAACGGCCGTGAACCCCCCCAACAGCCCGGCGAGATACAGGAGTCGCGCCGACGACAGCGGCCTCCCGGCCTCACCCGGCTCGGCCCGTGATGTACTCCTCTGTCAGTTTCTGGCTGGGACGGGTGAAGATTGACTCCGTTACGTCGAATTCAACCAGCTGCCCGAGCCAGAAGAATCCGGTGTAATCCGAGACGCGGGCGGCCTGCTGCATGTTGTGCGTCACGATGACAATCGTGTATTCACATCGGAGGGTCTGCATCAATTGCTCGATCTGCAATGTGTTGACGGGGTCCAGAGCCGAGCACGGCTCGTCCATGAGGATGACTTCAGGCTTCACAGCGATGGCTCGGGCGATGCACAAACGCTGTTGCTGCCCCAGTGAAAGACTCAGGGCATCGCGGTCCAGCTTGTCCTTGACCCTGTCCCACAAGGCGGCTCCACGC
>CAZEOY010000163.1:0-7386 GCA_964513835.1 uncultured Syntrophobacteraceae bacterium | reverse complement strand
ACGGATGGGAATTCCAGTATCCTGAAATCATAGCCCGCGGGGATTGAAGCCATGAAGCTTTTGAGCACGCAGCTCTCCTACCTGCTCAGCCAGCACCAGACCCGCAGAAACCTGAAGGCGCTCCTCAAATACATTCTTTTCCTCACCTTTGTGGTGGTAGTTTATGCTGTTCTCTTTCAATGGATCATGGTCAGCGTGGAAAAACAGGATCACTCGTGGCTCACGGGTGTTTACTGGACTCTTACCGTGATGAGCACCCTGGGGTTCGGCGACATAACCTTCGACAGCGATGTGGGGCGGGCCTTCAGCATCCTGGTGTTGATCTCGGGAATCGTTCTGCTCCTGATCGTACTGCCGTTCGCTTTCATTCGATTCTTTTACGCCCCCTGGCTGGAGGCCCAGATCCGCCTCCGCGCCCCCCGCGGGGTGCCCCGGGATACCACCGGCCACGTGATCATCTGCCGATACGAAACCGTAGCCCAAGGCCTCATTAGGAAGCTCAAGGCGTTCAACATCCCCTACTTCGTTGTGGAACCGGATGCCACCCTGGCGGCAAACCTCCACGAAGACGGGCTGTCGGTCGTCACCGGGGAGACTGACAACAGCGCAACCTACGAAGCTCTTCGGGCTTCAGAGGCGAGGATGGTGCTGGTCAATTCCGACGATGCCTCCAACACGAACCTCACGCTGACGGTGCGGGAGATCGCGGCTGTGGTCCCGGTCATTGCCATTGCTGAAAGCATCGATTCGGTGGACATCCTGCAGCTGGCGGGCGCGACGCACGTTCTGCCTCTCAAGCAGAAGCTCGGAGAGCATCTCGCCTATCGTGTCACGGCGGAGCACGCCAACGTCCATGTCATCGGCACGTTCAAGGACCTGCTGATCGCCGAGTTCCCCGTGCAAAACACCCCTTTGGCGGGACGCATGATCCGCGAGACGCAGCTCCGGCAGCTGACCGGTGTCAATGTGGTGGGGATCTGGGAGCGCGGGCGCCTCCTGCCGGCGAAGGCGGACAGCCTGCTTACGGAATCCAGCGTGCCGGTGATTGTGGGAACGGCCGGGCAGATCGCCCAGCTCGAGTCTTTCCTGGTGATCTATAATGTCAATCCCAATCCAGTTCTGATCCTCGGCTGCGGCAATGTGGGATATGCCGTTGCCTGCACTCTCAGAGATAAGAACGTGGCGTTTCATGTCGTTGAACGCAACGAAGTGGTTCGGGAGCGCTCCGCATCCCTTGGGGGCGAGCTGTTCATCGGGGATGCGGCAGATCTGGGTGTGCTCATGCGTGCAGGTCTGGCAGAGGCCCCTTCTGCTGTCATCACGACCAATGACGATGCCATGAACATCTACCTGACCGTGTATTGTCGCCGCCTCAATCCGAGCTTGCGCATCGTCAGCCGCATTACCCACGAGCGGAACCTCGAGGCCATCCATCGTGCCGGCGCCGATTTTGTTCTGAGCTACGCTTCGCTTGGGGCCGAGTCGATCTTTGCCATGCTGCAGGACCGGGAGCTGATCATGCTGGGGGAGGGAATCGACCTCTTTGTGGTCCAGGTCCCCCAGTCCCTGACGGGCAAGAGCCTCAGTGAAACCAATATCGGCGCCGAAATCGGACTCGCCGTGATCGCGATCCAAAAGGACGGGAATGTGATCACGAATCCTCCCGCGGAGGCGGTACTTGATCCGGGATGCGAGCTGCTCATGATTGGAAGCAGCGATCAGCGGGACGAATTCACGTCCCGGTTCGGCACCTGACGGCATCCCCCCGCCGACCAGGCGGACAGGCACCTGAAATGAGCGACGGGGAATGTGGTCGCCCTGAACTGCGGACGTCTACCAGCCGCTGATCGCAAGGAATGCATGCTCAATGCTACAACCCATGAAGAAGATCTCACATCGTTTCTTCCTGGCTATCATGCTCATCGTGGTGGTGCCCATCGGGATCATGGGATACGGGAGCCATATTTTGGCCAAAAGGACCCTGACGGCCTTTGCTTTCCAGCATATGGCCACCCTGGCGGAAAAACGAGCCAGTCACCTGGAATCATGGCTCGAGGAAAGGTTGAACGATGTGGGTGTCCTGTCTCGTCTCCCTGTCATACGGGATGCGTGTCAGCACTTTTGCGAGCGCATGGAGACACAATCCGCACCACCTTTGGATCTCATGAGAGATACCCTGGATATCATCGAGAGAAGGTCGCCATCGTATGAAAACATCTACATTCTTTTGCCGGATGGAAGCGTTATGGCTTCGACGCATCCGGGCAGAGCGGATGACGAAGTCCTCCAAAGGCTCGACCTGATCGATCGCCTCAAAGAGAGCCAAAGCTCCGCGATGGGACCCGCTTATCAGTTTCCGGAATCCGCGGGCTGGCATGTTCAGCTTGCAGCGCGAATCGAGGGGGTGGACGGGAGGGTGCTGGCCTTCATCGTGGCGGTTCTCGACCTCTCCAAAACCATCGATCCCATCATGATTCAACGCATCGGGCTGGGAGAGACCGGAGAAACCTATCTCGTGAACCGGGACGGGACGATCATCTCAGGGTCACGCCACCTGGAATCGCATGAGAGCTTCGATCGGCAGTTCGACACTCACGGAATACGATCCGTTCTGGAGGGCAAAAAGGGGACGGGCGTCTATGAGAGCTACACGGGGCGGGAGGTGCTGGGCTCCTACGTCTGGCTCCCGCGCTACGAGTGGGGGATCCTCGCGGAGATGGAAACGGAAGAAATCCTGTGGCCCCTCGAGTGGATCCGGGCCATAGGCATTCTCACCACCCTGATCGTGAGCCTCATCTGTCTTCTGATGGCATACATCGTGAGCCGGCGCGTGTCGAAACCGATTGTGCAGGCGGCGGATGCCGCAGAGGGAATGGCGGAAGGGGACCTCGACCAGAGGATCCCTTTTTCGAGCCGGGACGAAGTCGGACGTCTCGCCCTGAGCTTCAATGTCATGGCCCAGCGGCTGTCACAGTCGGTCACCTCGTTGCAGCAGAAGGAAGAATCCCTCAAGAAGGCTTACGACGATCTCATCGCAGCCCAGGAGCAACTGCTGCGCTCGGAGCGTATGGCGGCCATCGGGGAGCTGGTGGCCTCCGTCGCCCATGAGATGAGGAGCCCGCTTTCCTCCATCAGGCTCAACCTGCAGATCATTGGACGATCCCTGGACAAGGACGGGGTGCTCCACGAGCACTACGAGATCGCCTTCGACCAGGTCATCCAGATGGAGAGGATGTTTTCGGAGCTTCTCAACTACAGCAAGCCGCTGGAGATCCAGAAGAAGGACATCCGCGTCGAGGTCCTGGTGGAACGATGCCTGCAAGAACTGGAGGGTGAGCTTGTAGCACGGCGCATTGAGGTGGATCGGAGCATCGGGCAGGATCTGCCGCCCATCATCGCCGACCCCGACAAGGCGGAGCAGGTGATCTTGAATGTTCTCAAGAATGCCATCGAAGCCTCGCCTCAGCATGGTGAGATCCGTATCTCGGCATCCGCAGAGGAGAGCCGTGAGAGAGCCCGCGTAACGATCGTGGTCGCCGATCGCGGTCCCGGTATCTCTGCGCGCAACCTCAAATATATCTTCCAGCCTTTTTTCACCACGAAGAAGAGGGGGACAGGCCTGGGGCTCGCCATCGTGAAGAAGATCATGGACGCCCACCGGGGTGCCATCACCGTTGAAAGCGAGGAAGGTCGGGGAACGACGGTCAGCATGACCTTCCCAAGTGTCCGAGGTGCCGAATGAAAAGGATCCTGATCGTCGACGACGATACGTCGCTCACGCGGACCCTGGAGCTTTATTTCCGCGGCAAAGACTACCAGGTAACTGTGTTCAGGACGGGGCGGGAAGCCTTCGAATACTGGCTGTCCGAGGAGCCGGACCTGGTGCTGCTCGACGTGCAGCTTCCGGACGTGGACGGCCCCGAGGTGCTCGAAAGGGCCAAGCGCGAAGAACTCCAGGGGGAAGTGGTCATGATCACGGCCTTTCACGATACGGAGGCGACGCTCAAGGCCATCCGACTGGGTGCAGCGGATTACCTTCACAAACCCATCGATCTCGACGCACTTGACCTCCTGCTCGAGAAGATCCTCCGCCAAAAGGCACAGCGCGAAGAACTGGCCAGGCTCAGCCACGTGATTTCCACGTCTTTCAAGCCAAACCAGATCATTGGGCGCAGCAAGGCGATGCTGGACGTCGTCAAGGCCATTGCCCAGGTGGCCCAGACTCCCGCGAGCGTGCTCCTCGAAGGCGAAACCGGGACCGGAAAAGAGCTCATCGCCCAGACCATCCACCAGGAATGGGCCCCCGATGAGCCCTTCGTGGCCATCAACTGCGCGGCGATCGTTCAAAACCTGCTCGAGAGCGAGCTCTTCGGCCACGAAAAGGGAGCGTTCACCGGGGCGACGCAAAGAAGGATCGGCAGGCTGGAAATCGCAGGACGGGGGACCGTCTTTCTGGACGAGATTGGTGAGTTTCCTCTGGAGCTTCAGGCGAAGCTCCTGCGGGTCCTCCAGGAGCGTGAGTTTCACAGGGTGGGAGGGGTGAAGACCCTATCCCTCGAGGCCCGCGTCATCGCCGCAACGAACCGGAACATGGATGCCATGGTCGAGGCGGGCTCCTTCAGGGAGGATCTATATTTTCGGCTCAAGGTGTTCACCATACGGGTTCCACCCCTGCGCGAAAGAACGGAGGATATCGTCCCCCTCACCGAATACTTCGTCCATCGTTTGAACCAGGAGATGGGCAGCAAAGTGTCCCGCATTCCCAATGCACACATCGAAGCCTTGAAAGCCTATGACTGGCCCGGCAACGTGCGTGAGCTCCAGAACGTGCTCCGCCGCGCCATGATCCTCTCCGGCGGAGAGACCTTGGAGCTCGACGAGAACTGGCTCCAGAGGAAAGAATCGTCCCCGACAGCCAGGCGAAAGGACTCGCCTGAAAACGGTGAGGAGGAAGAGCTATTGAGTCTCGAGGAGATTGAAAAGGCTCACATCATCAAGGTGCTGCAGCATACCCGGGGGAACTACGGGGAGGCGTGCAGGATTCTTGGAATCAGCCGGCCCACGTTGCGCCGGAAGATCAGCGAGTACACATTGACCGTGGATCTGAAGGAGTGAATTCGAGACCCCGTGCGTTGAACAAAATGTGCAGCGATTGAAAGAATTGTTCCATCCAGCGAACAGAATGTTCAATCCTTCCTCGAAGCACTCCGGACAGCAGCCCCCTTGGCAACTATCTCAAAGTTGCCCAATCGCCACCCGCCGTCATTCCGGCGAAAGCCGCAATCCATTGCTTTTCAAAGGCCTGGACCCCGGCCTTGGCCGGGGTGACGACGACGCGGAGTCATTGAGATACCCTCTTTCTTTACAGATCCTGCCTGCTCATGTCACGTGGACCCCATTGGCACGTGCCTTGCTCCAGCAGCCTTTCTGAAAACACCTCCTTGTCATTTCGAACGGAGCTCAACGGAGAGGGAAATCACGTAAACTCGTGGTGTTGGGATGAACGAGATTTCTCGCTGTCGCTCGAAACGACAGTTCTCGGACAAGCCCCTCGGGGACAGTCGCGCAAGCTCCGGGAAGGTTTCTTCATGGTGCGGCAAACAATTTGGGAATGATCTAGAGAAAGGAATGGATGGATGAGCAATAGAATGCGTTGGACGCTCGTATTCTCTACCCTGTTTTTCTTCGGAATGGCTATGGTCATCGAATCGAGCGCCTGGGCACGCGCCGGCGGGGGCCGCTCCATGGGAAGCCGTGGAAGCAAGAGCTTTTCCGCACCCCAGACTCCGTCAAGCCCATCCCAGAGCACACCGGGCATGAGCACGCCCGGGCGTAACCCTGCTCCCGGCAGCGCGGCTCAGCCGTCGGGTGGCTTTTTCAGCCGCAGTCCGTTCATGCAGGGACTGGCCGGGGGACTTGCAGGAGGCATGATCGGCAGTCTCCTTTTCGGGGGCATCGGCCATGCATCGCCCGGCGGTGTCGCCGGAGGCGGCATCGGGTTCATTGAGATCGCCCTCCTGGGACTGCTCCTCTATATGGCTTACCGTTTCTTCAAGCGGCGGCGTGAGCAGAGTCTCGCCACAGCCAGCAGTTATGCTGGAGCTTCACCTGAGATGGGTGGATATCTGGGCTCATCTCAGACTCCGTTTCCCCACTCTTCCGGTTATCCGCAGGAGCCGACTTCCGGTCACGGAGAAGTGGCACGGGGAATGGATCAGATCAAAGGCTTCGATCCTGCATTCGATGAGGAGAAATTCAAGGAAACCGTTCAGGACCTCTTCTTCCGCATTCAAGCCGGGTGGACGAATCGCAGCCTGAATGGCATCGAAGGAATCCTCACTGCAGAGATGGCCGATTATTTCGGCAATGAGTTCGAATTGATGAACCGCAAGGGAGTCATCAACCGGCTGGAGAACATCGCCATCCGGAAGGTGGAGATCGCCGAAGCCTGGCAGGAAACGGGCAAAGACTACATCACCATCCTCTTCACGGCGAATCTGCTGGATTACACGGTGGATGCGGCGAGCCGCGAAGTCGTGGAAGGAGACAAACTCAACCCGGTCAAGTTTCAGGAGTACTGGACGTTTTGCCGTGATATCGGCTCACCCAGGTGGCAGCTCTCTGCCATAGACCAGGTCGGGCAGTAGTACAATGGGGCGGTAGTCCCTGCGCTCCCGCCTTCGGGGGCCAGGGGGGTGGTGTTCCCCGAAGCCAAAGACAGCCCCCCTGCCCCCTTCGACAATGCCGTTGAGTTAATCTCTCGGGGTTCTGGTCAGGAGGGAGGCATGGGGGTGACCCTCATCTCCCTGGATGTTGCTCTATTTGAGAGGCTCAAACGGATGATCGCGGATCGTTCCCCGACGAAGGTCGGTGAGAACCTTGAGAAGCTGAGGAAGAAGCATCCCATCTTGGCCAAATGAACTACCTCTCTTTCGTCCCCACCCCCCTTGGAAACCCGCAGCAGCATTCCGGTCAGACCTGATCCGAAGGAACCTCCGGGAAAACCCTGTCGCGTTGACTCATCAGATGCACCCCTGCATGGCCGTGATGGTTGAGCCCGCCGAGAAGATTACAGAACAGAGGAAAAGGTTGCGAGGCCTCTTGCCGTTTCGTCGTCAATGCGTTCTACTGGCAGTGCGCTGTGCATTGGCTGGACGTGCACACAATGCATAGGAAGGCATCCATCTACCGGCCGGCAGCCATGCGGCAGGGCGACGGATGATCACGACGATATAATTTGTTTGACAAAGGGGGCGGGCCTCATCTAGCCTACCTCCCACTTCGCCAAATCAGGGCTTACCCAGCCATCCATTTTGATCGACGGGCCTCGCCTCGGTCGCTGCGTCCGAGAAGCACCGTGTACCGCCCGCCCGCCGCCGGGTTGAC
>CAZEOY010000162.1:0-7388 GCA_964513835.1 uncultured Syntrophobacteraceae bacterium | reverse complement strand
GCAACACGTGTTCCAGGTGGGCGATGAAGAACTGGGGTTGCTGGAAATCCGGGAGATTCACTTCTCAATGCCCTGACCTGCCAAGGTCTCGGCTCGCCCGTTCCTGATTTTCGCTCTGGGCAGGGGCACCGGAGGCGTCTGTCGGCGTAGATCATGTTTCTGCGCCAGGAAGACGCCCCGGGTGCGAATCGACTTTCATTTTTGGAGTTCCCATGGCCATTGCCGTCGACGTGGATGCCATCCTCACCCCCATTCCCGGTGAAAACCCCGGGGGAGAGGACATTCGATACAGTGTGATCTATGAAGAGATCAAAGAGGCGCGGCGTGCTGACGATCCCTTCGACCGCGGAGACTGGCAGCGGGAGATCAAGACGTCCGATTGGGAGAAGGTGATTGAGCTGGGCGCTCGGGTCCTGACCGAGAAGAGCAAAGACCTTCAGATCGCGGTGTGGCTCACGGAGGGATTGATTCAGAAAGGGGGGTTCACGGGATTCTTGACAGGTCTCAGGATACTGAACGGTTTGCTGACGCTGTTCTGGGAAAGCGCCTATCCGCAAATCGAGGAGGACGATCTGGAATACCGGGCGGCGCCGCTGGAGTTCCTCAACGAGAAGCTCTGGGTGGCAGTCAAGGAGGTCCCGCTGACCGATGCAGCGGCAACAGCCGGACATTCGTGGCTGAAGTGGAAAGAATCCCGGGAAGTCGGGTACGAGGCGGACACCAGGAACCGCTACGGTGACGTAGACGAGGGGAAGAAGAAGCTGCGGGATGACCGGCTGGCCGAAGGGAAGCTCAGCGCCGAGGACTTTGACGCTGCCCTCACCCAATCCTCGCTGGCTTTTTATTCCGGGCTGGTCGCCGATCTGGCCGGTTGCCGCGAGGAATTTCAGAAGCTCGACGCCATCTTGGATGAGAGATTCGGCAAAGCCGCCCCCCGGCTGGCCGAGCTCAAAAGCGCCATCGAAGATTGTGAAGAGCTGGCTCTGAGATTCTTCAAGGACAAGGGCGGTAGGGAACCCACGGCGCCGGCAAAGGCTGAAGAGGCCGTAGAAGCCCCTGAGCGCGAGGCGGCTCCGGAAAACGCCCCGGCCGGGACGGGTGAAGCCCTTCCGGCCTCCGCAGAGCGCGTTTTCATGCCCGCCCTTCAGACGGTCACAATTCCCGATAGCCCGCAGGCCGAACTGCAGCTCTGGGAATCTGCCGTTTCAACTATGAACTCATCCGGCATCAAAGCAGCCCTGGGACAGCTCCTTGTGGCCTCGTGCAGCGCCCCTTCTGTTCGGGAAACGAACCGTCTCAGGCTGCTCATGGCCAGGCTCTGCCTCAAGGCCGAGCGGCCTGACCTGGCCCGGCCCATCGCGGAAGAGCTCTACGCGCTCATCGAGGAGCTTCACCTGGAAAGATGGGAATCGCCCGTGTGGATTGCGGAGGTTCTGGATACCCTTTACCAGTGTCTCACCCTCGGGGAGCCATCAGACGACGATATCAGCAGAGCCAGAAGCCTTTTCCAGAAGCTCTGCACGACGGACGTGACCAAAGCCATGGCCTACAAGCTATAGCCGCAGAAGGAAAGGAAACTGAGATGCCAAAAACAGAAAGTCTGCAGCACAAACTCGACCGTGTGCGCCCGCCAAGGGTTCACATCACTTACGACGTGGAGATCGGGGACGCCATCGAAATGAAGGAAATCCCCTTCGTCGTGGGCGTCCTGGCTGACCTTTCGGGCAAACCGGATGAACCCCTTCCCAAGGTTAAGGACCGCAAGTTCATTGAGATCGACCGGGACAACTTCGACAAGGTCCTGGAAGGCATGAAGCCGCGAGTGGCCTTTCGCGTCGATAACAAGTTGACGGACGACAACACCAAAATGGCTGTGGACCTCCGGTTCAAATCCTTGGACGATTTCCATCCCGAGGCGGTCGTGCAGCAGGTGGAACCCCTGCGCAAGCTCCTGGAAGCCCGCCGCAGGCTGTCGGACCTCTTGAACAAGCTCGACGGAAACGACCGCCTCGACGAGCTGCTCCAGAATGTCATTGTCAGCACCGATGCCCTGCAACAGCTCGGCAAGGAAGCCGGCGTCGAGGAATCGGCGGAACCCCCGAGCAAAGAGTAAAGGAGGCGCCCTATGGCAGAAAATGAGCAACAAGTTCAGGCGCAGCCCGCTCAGGCAGAGGCGGCCGAACAGGAAAGATCCCTTCTGGACCAGATCATGGAGGAGGGGCGACTGGCGCGGGATGAATCACAGAAGGAGTATGCCCGCGATCTGGTGAGTGAGTTCGTCAAACAGATCATGGAAGGCACCATGGTGGTGTCCAAGGACACGGAAGCCATGATCAACGCCCGAATCGCACAGATCGACAAACTGCTCTCAGTCCAGCTGAACGAAATCATGCACCATCCGGACTTCCAGAAGCTCGAAGGGTCCTGGAGGGGATTGAACTATCTGGTGATGAACAGCGAAACCGGCGAACGACTGAAGATCCGGGTCATGAACGTGTCCAAGAAAGACATGCTCAAGGACATGGAAAAGGCCAGTGAGTTCGACCAGTCGACCCTGTTCAAGAAGATCTACGAAGAGGAGTTCGGAACTTTTGGCGGCGCGTCTTACGGGGCGCTCATCGGGGATTACGAATTCGGCAACCACCCGCAGGACCTGGCCCTCCTCGAGAAGATATCCCAGGTTGCCGCAGCGGCGCACGCCCCCTTCATTGCTGCAGCCGGAGCTCAGCTCTTCAACTGGGAGAGCTTCACTGAACTGGGCGGCCCCAGGGATCTGGCGAAAATCTTCCAGGGTGTGGATTACGCCAAGTGGAAGTCATTCCGCGAGTCTGAGGATTCCCGCTACGTGGCCCTGGCCCTACCCCACATTCTCATGAGGCTGCCTTACGGTCGGGAGAATCAGCCCATCGACGCCTTCGATTACGAAGAAGGTGTGGACGGTACCGATCACAGTAAGTACCTGTGGAGTAACGCGGCTTACGCCTTGGGCAGCCGCATCACCGACGCTTTTGCCAAATACGGGTGGTGTGCCGCCATCCGAGGGGTCGAGGGAGGCGGCCTGGTACAGGGGCTTCCCGTCCATACCTTCAAGACGGATGAAGGTGAGGTGGCGCTCAAGTGCCCAACGGAAATCGCCATCACCGACCGGCGCGAGAAGGAATTCGCCGACCTCGGCTTCATTCCGCTCGTACACTGCAAGGGCACGGATTACGCCGCATTTTTCAGCACCCAGACGGCCAACAAGCCGAAGAAATTCGACACGGACGCGGCCAACGCCAACGCACGCCTGTCGTCTCAACTGCAATACATCCTGGCGGTCTCCCGATTCGCACACTACCTCAAGGCCATCATGCGAGACAAGATCGGGAGCTTCATGACCCGCAAGAACTGCCAGGATTTCCTCAACCGATGGATCAGCAATTATGTCCTTCTGGACGATGACGCGGGACAGGAGGCCAAGGCGAAGTTCCCGCTGAGAGAGGCCCGGGTGGATGTGATGGAGATCCCCGGAAAGCCGGGGGCTTATCGGGCTGTGGCCTATCTTCGGCCCCATTACCAGCTCGATGAGCTGACCATTTCGCTGCGACTGGTGGCCAACCTGCCGCCTCCCGCCAAAGCGTGAGAGAGGGCGGTTTCGAGTTCCTGGTATCTATTTTCGAGTTTCTGGTTTCGGGTTCGGGTGCCAGAGGTCATCCAGATCCGAAAAGGCTTGGTCGCTCGCTGGCGGTTTCAGTGGGCACGAGAATTGAGCATCAAACACCAGTCAAGAAAGGTTAGAAGCCATGGCATTCGATGCTTTTCTGAAGATCGACGGAGTCCCCGGCGAGAGTACCGATGACAAGCACAAGGACTGGATTGAAATCCTGTCCTACAGCTGGGGCGTATCGCAACCCTCATCCGGTGCTGCGAGCACTTCGGGCGGAGCTTCATCGCAGCGAGCGGACTTTCAGGACTTTTCCATTGTCAAGCAGCTGGACAAGGCATCCCCCAAACTTGCGCTGGCTTGTGCCAAGGGTGACCACATCAAGGAGGTCAAAGTGGAGCTCTGCCGCGCGGGAGGAGACAAGGTCAAGTACATGGAATACAAGATGTCGAATGTGATGATCTCGTCGGTGCGCCGTGGCGGCTCTGCCCAGGGCGGTGAGAATGTCCCCCTTGAGGAGATCGGATTCGACTATGGCAAGATTGAGTGGACGTACACCCAGCAAAAGCGCTCAGACGGGTCCGGTGGCGGCTCGGTTACGGCCCACTGGGACCTCCAGGCCAACAAGGGGGGGTGATCCGATAGCCGGTCATGAACCATAGAAACGATGCACTGAAGCCATCTCTCCTGGACAGGCTCATTGACGAAGACCCGGGGGTCTCTCAGGAGCCTGTCCATCACCGCTATGTGAATCTCGTCCAGATCAAGGCTGCCGTGATCCGCGATCTGGAGAACCTCATGAACACGCGGCGGAGCATCCTGATCCCTTCTGAGAGTCATCGGGAGGTCAGCAGCTCCGTGTTCGTCTACGGGTTGAGGGACTACACTGCACAGAACCCCAAGAGTCCCACTGCCCGGCAGCATTTGAGGCTGGACGTCGAGAGAACCATCGCCCTGTTTGAGCCCAGGCTCAAGAATGTGACCGTCCGGCTGGATTCTCCCGACCCCAACGAGCGAAACCTCAGATTTCGGATCACGGCACTGCTGGTGGCGGAGCCCATCATCGAACCCGTGGCTTTCGACACTTTTTTCGATGCCAATCGGGGGGAGTATTTCATCACGAAGTGATGTCACCCAAACGGAACACCTTTGCGCGCCTATGGACGACAGACTGCTCGACTATTACGAAAGGGAGCTCACTTTTATCCGATCCCTCGGGGCGGAATTCGCCAAGAAATACCCGAAGATTGCAGGCCGTCTCCTGCTTGAACCCGACAAGTGCGAGGACCCTCACACCGAGCGGCTCATCGAGGCCTTCGCTCTCATCAGCGGGAGAATTCATCGCAAGATCGACGACGATTTTCCGGAAATCACCGAGTCGATCCTGAACATCCTCTATCCGCATTACGTTCAACCGATCCCCTCGTTCTCAGTGGTCCGATTCGAGCCCGACGCCAAGACCACCTCCCCTGCGGGATATCACATCGACAGGAATACGGTCCTTTATTCCAAGCCCGTTCAATCCATTCCCTGCCAGTTCACGACGGCATACCCGGTGACGCTCTGGCCCGTCGAAGTCGTGCAGGCGGAGCTTTGCGAACCCAAGAAGATGATGCGGCGGGCGCAGCAGGCCGTCCGCATCCAGATCAAGACCTTCAACGGCTTGAGTTTTTCGGAACTGGCATGGTCACGGCTGCGTTTCTTCTTGAACGGCCCTCCCCAGCACGTGTTTCATCTCTACGAGCTTCTCTTCAACCATGTCGCGCATCTGGAGCTCGAGTGGGAGCGCTCCGATAAGCCGCCGGTTTACCTGCCGTTATCCCCCGACGACATCCGACCCGTCGGGTTCGACGCCGATGAACGACTGGTCCCTTATCCGAAACGATCCTTTCCGGGATACCAGCTGCTCTTTGAATATTTCTGCTTTCCCGAGAAGTTTCTGTTCTTCGACCTGTGCGGTCTCGAAAAGTTGAAGGGACGGGAGTGGGGGGATTGCCTGAATATTTGGATCTATCTGGATCGGATCGCCAAGATGAACCTGGTGGTGAATCCCGATACGTTTTGCCTGAATGCCACACCGGTGGCCAATCTGTTCAAACGCATCGCCGAGCCCATCCGCGTCGAGCATCGCAAGACCGAGTATCACGTCATCCCGGACGTGCGCCGCCAGGAAGCCACGGAGGTCTTCAGTATCGACCGGGTTACGGCCATTGCCGCCGCAGCACCCGAAAAGGCCGTCGAGTTTCGCCCCTTCTACTCCGTGAGGCACCACCAGGATCTGGGAGACGGGGACGGCCGTCTGGCTTTCTGGCATCATCAGAGGAGACCGTCCGGAAGAAAGGGAGACGAAGGCACCGAAGTCTTTGTCTCGTTCGCGGATATCCGGTTCAAGCCCGTGGACCCGGAAGTCGAAACCCTCACCATTCACGTCACCTGCACCAACCGGGACCTGCCGGGCCGACTTCCTTTCGGCAATCCTTCGGGGGACTTCGACATGGAGATGGCTGCGCCCGTCACGCGGGTCACCTGTCTCATGAAGCCCACTCCCAGCCGGCGTCCGACCCTGGGGGGCGCTCTCCAGTGGTACCTGATTTCACATCTGTCCCTCAACTATCTTTCCCTGACCAGCGGCGGAGAAGAACCGCTCAAGGAGATCCTCAGCCTCTATGATTTTGACCACTCACCGGCCATACGGCAGCAAATCAACGGTATCGTATCGCTCGGATCGGAGCACGTCACCCGGCGCATCGGCCGCTCGTTCTGTCGTGGTGTCGAGGTCACGGTCACCTTCGATGAGCAGAAATTCGTGGGGGCCGGAGTGTACCTGTTCGCCAGCGTTTTGGAGCATTTCCTCGGGCAGTACGTTTCGGTGAATTCCTTTTCCCAACTGGTGGCAAGAACCCTTCAGCAAAAGGAAACTATGAAGAAGTGGCCTCCGAGAGCCGGCAACCGCATTCTTCTGTGAGGGAAAGCCTTTTCGAGGAGTTTTATGAGTTCTCGTTTTTCAGGGCCGTTCACCTTCTCGAATGGCTCTCCCCCGGAAAGAAACGGCTGGGGGAGGCCCTGGCCTGCAGACAGGAACCCGTTCGGTTCAGGGTGAAGCCCGGTTTCGTCTTCCCGCCCAGCGACATTTCCGGACTGGAGGCCGGGCAGGAGGGAGAACCGGCGAACATGGAAGTGGCCTTTCTGGGGCTGATTGGACCATCGGGTGTTCTGCCCAACTGGTACAACGAACTGGCAGTGGAGCGGATTCGCCAGAGGGATCGAAGTCTGGCCGCCTTTCTGGACATCTTTCATCACCGTCTCATCTCCCTCTTCTATCTGGCCTGGAAAAAGCACCGCTTCCCCGAGAGCTATCGACCGGGAGCTCGTGATCGCCTCTCCCGACACATGCTCTCATTGCTGGGGCTGGGGACTCCGAGCCTTTCGGATCGCATGGGTCTCCAACCGGAATCGCTGATCTATTACGGAGGACTGCTCTCAAGACCCGTCCCCAGTGCGGCGTCTATCGAAGCCACCGTCGAGTACTTCGCCGAGGCGGAAGTGCGGGTCGAGCAGTTCATAGACCGACGCATCCCTGTGGCGCCGGAAGACCAGACGCAAGTGGGCGCGTCCAACGCCCGGCTGGGGGTCGATGCGGCTTGCGGCAGCCTGGCCTGGGAGAGCCAGACCAAGTTTCGAGTGTGCATCGGCCCCGTGGGCTACGATCATTTTGTCCGCCTCATGCCTTCGGGTGAATTGCTGG
>CAZEOY010000161.1:3136-7394 GCA_964513835.1 uncultured Syntrophobacteraceae bacterium | reverse complement strand
CCTCGCTGCCGCCCCGGACCTTCTTCATGATTCTCCTTTCCCTCGTGCCTCACCGCGTGACATCCTCGATGGCCAGGAGCACTCTCTCGGGCCGATTGTCCGCCCCGGGCAGCCGGCGAGCGTTGAGCAGCAATTTCATGGGACCGACGGGCGCGAAGTCCTGCTCGACTTCGAAATCCTCGAATGAGGTGTTCTCGGCGACGATCTTTTCCAGCAGTTCCCTGAGCCGAGGGATGTTCCACCGGCCGTTTCCGAGATCGTAAATGCTCTTGTGCTCCGTCTCTTCGGCAGTGGTCTGAAACCGTCGGTAGAAAGACCGGTTGGCGGAAACCACCCTGAGATCGGGATCCAGGACCAGCAGGGATTCACGGGTCGTATCGATGATGCTTTCGGCAAGGAGCCTGGCGGCCAGCATCTGCTGTTCCGCCCGCTTGCGTCCCGTGATGTCCACAAAGGTGGCGACCACGCCGTCGATCCTGTTTTCGCGGGTCCGGTAGGGCAGAATGTGCATGGAAAACCATTTCCCGTCTTCCGCCTGCAGTTCGCGCTCCTTGCACTGCAGAGTCGCCAGGACCGCATCCGCGTCCGTGTGGAGATCGTCATAGGCAACCTTGGACCGGATATCCATGATCGATCTCCCGACATCGGCCGGAATCAGGTTGAAAAACCTTGTCATGGAAGGCGTGAAGCGCCGGATCAGGAGCCTCGAATCCATGAAGATCGTCCCGATGTCGGTACTGGCAAAGAGGTTGGTGATATCGTCATTGGCCTCCGTCAACTCGCTCACCCGGCTCTGCAGCTCCGCGTTGACCGTTGCCAGCTCTTCGTTGGCGGATTGCTGCTCCTCCCTGACCGTCATCATCTCTTCGTTCATGCTCTGCAGCTCTTCATTGGTGGACTGCAGTTCCTCATTCATGGATTTGAGCTCTTCGTTGGCCCCCTCCAGCTGCTCGATGGTGGCCTGAAGGTTTTCCCGGGTGTCTCGAAGCTCCTGCTCCAGGTCCATGATGCGGGGATCGTCCCCCTGCTCCTTCGCCACCGTTCTCTTGTTCTGCTTGCGGACGGAGCCGGCTGACGGTTTGTCCTCGAAGACGACCAGGGCCAGTTTTGGGCCTTCGGGCGGTTTCCGAACGGGCCTCACGGCCACTTCAATGGTTCTGCCGCTATCATCGTCCTTGATTTGCAGGCCGCGGAGCGTGGTGGAGTCTCCCTGCTGGAATGCCTTCTGGAGTGCGGCGGGCAGTCTCTGGCGCAGACTCCCGGAGACGATCTTCAGAAGATTGAAAGTCGGCGTCCCCCTGGGGTGAGACAAGTACCGGTCGGTCTGACCCTGGAAATAGAGAATGTCGTATGTCTCGTCGACGAGCACGCAGGCCGGAGCGTACTCGTCCAGCAAGGCCTTTTCCACGGTTCCTCTCACGTCCATGGCCTGGTACACACTCCTTCCCGGATCTTTGGGGCTGCCGTCGGCCGGATCGCCCATCGCCAGATTGACGACCACTCTCTGAGAAAGCACTGCTTTCGCCCTGAAGATCTTGGCTTTGATATCCACGGGCGCAAACAGGTCGGAGTGCACCCCAATGCTCTCGGAGGTGCCCAGCAGCATGTACCCGTCGGGATTCAACGTGTAGTGAAGGAGCGAGAGAATCCTTCCCTGCAGCCCGGGCTCCAGGTAGATGAGCAGATTTCTGCAGCTGACGAGGTGAAGCCTGGAGAAGGGCGGTTGGGTGACGAGGTCCTGCACGGCAAAGACGATCATGTCGCGAATCTCGCCCTTCAGCTTGTAGGAGTGGTCCTTCTTGGTGAAAAAGCGCCTCAACCGCTCCTTGGACACTTCGGCACCGATCGCTTCGGAGTACTCGGTCGCCCGTGCGCGCTGGACGGCCTCGGGATCGATGTCCGTGGCGAAGATCTGCAGATTGAGTGGTCTTTTCAGCCTTTCGCCGGCTTCCACAAAGAGCATGGCCAGAGAGACCGCCTCTTCCCCCGTGGCGCAGCCCGGAACCCACACGCGGATGGGCTCGCTCTCGTCGTTGCGGGCCAGGATATCGGGTATGACCTTCTCCGCCAGGACCTCGAAAACAGCCGGGTCCCTGAAAAAGCTGGTCACGAGGATGAGCAGTTCTTTGAAGAGATGATGGACTTCCGTCGTGTTTTCCTGGAGATACCGGTAATAGTCAGCTGCGGCTTCGATCCTGTGGAGGGCCATGCGCCGCTTCACCCTGCGGTGAATGGTGCTCTGTTTGTACTGAGTGAAATCGCTCCCCGTGACAGACCGGATCAGCAGGAGGATTTTCTGCATAGTGCCCGTGAAGATTTGGTCTTCGGGCTCATCCTTTCTCCGCACTTTCAGGTAAGGCTGCCCGGCATAGCTCAGGACTTCCTGGGCCATCCGCTCCACGGGCAGGACATGATCCGCAAGGCCCGTCGAGATGGCGCTCTGGGGCATGCCGTCGAATTTTGCCTGCTCCGGTTCCTGGACGATGGCCATCCCGCCCGCCTCCTTGACGGCCTTGAGCCCGAGAGTGCCGTCGGTTCCCGTTCCCGAGAGGACGATGCAGATGGCCCTCTCCGACAGATCGTCGGCAAGGGAGCGAAAAAAATGGTCGATGGGAAAGCTCGTTCCGGGAATCCTTACGGGGTCAATGAGATGAAAGGCGCCGTTGAAGACAGCCACATGCTTGTCAGCTGGATTGAGATAGACGTGATTCGGTTCCACCTTCATCAGGTCTTCCACCATTGCGACCTTCATGGCCGTGTGCTTCTGCAGGAGATCGCCCAGCATGCTTTTGCTCTGGACGCTCAAATGCTGGATGACCATGAACGCCATGCCCGTGTCGCCCGGCATGTGACGAAAGAACTCCTGCAGCGGGTCCAGCCCTCCCGCCGACGCCCCCAGGGCCACCACAGTGGGCAATGCCGTGTTTTCGTCCTCGACCGATGACGGCTCTTTGTCCACTTTCGTCTTGTTCATCCGAATGGTTCCTCCTGTGTCTATTGGCCCTGCTGAAGACCTGAATTGAGCGGTCAGGCCATCATGGGCTGGGCGCTGCCTCGAGCCGGCTTTCCGGCGGCGGCAGCCTGAGCCCTCACTTCCTCGGCAAATCTCTTCAGCTCCTCGCCATCGATGGACTCCTTCTCGAGCAGAATTCCGGCGAGCTTCTCCAGGAAGTGCCTGTTTTCGTTCAACTTGAGGAGAACCTTCTGGTGAGCCTCTTCGATGAGCCTGCTTTTCTCGTCATCGATCTCTTGAGCTGTGCGCTCGCTGTATTCTCTCTCCCTCGTACCCAATCCCAAATCCAGATACCGTGACCGAGGCGGTTGGGCGTAAGCCAGCAGGCCGAGGCGCTCACTCATTCCGTACTCCATCACCATGCTGCGGACGATATCGCTGGCGCGCTGGAGGTCGTTCTGAGCGCCGGTTGAAATATTGCCGAAGATCACTTCCTCCGCGGCGCGTCCTCCCAAAAGCACCTGCAAACGATCCAGGAGCTCATCGCGTGTCAGGAGATAACGATCCTCGGTGGGGGTTTGCTGGGTGTAGCCCAGTGCGGCGATGCCCCTGGGGATGATCGAAACCTTGCTCACGGGATCGGTATCGGGCAAGAGCATGGCCACGAGCGCATGTCCCGATTCATGGTAAGCCACGATTTCCTTTTCCTTGGGATTCATGGCCCTGTTCTTCTTCTCGAGTCCTCCGATGATCCGCTCCGCCGCTTCCCGGAAGTTGGCCATGGTCACTTCGTCCGCATCCCCCCGAGCCGCAATCAGGGCGGCTTCATTGATCAGGTTCGCCAGATCGGCGCCCACAAAACCGGGAGTCATGGCGGCGACTTGCTTGAGATCCACATCCGGACCGAGCGTGACCTCCTTGGCGTGAACCTTGAGGATCGCCTCCCGCCCTCGAATGTCCGGCTTGTCGATGGCCACGTGGCGGTCGAAGCGGCCCGGGCGCAGCAGAGCGGGGTCGAGGATGTCCGGGCGGTTGGTGGCGGCCAGGATGATCACCCCCGCCCTCGGGTCGAAGCCGTCCATTTCAACGAGAAGCTGGTTCAACGTCTGCTCCCGCTCGTCATGCCCGCCCATGGGGTTGAGTCCGCGGGCCTTGCCCAGTGCGTCCATCTCATCCAGGAAGATGATGCATGGCGCGTGATCCTTGGCCTGTTTGAAGAGATCCCTGATGCGGGCGGCCCCCACTCCCACGATCATCTCCACGTAGTTGGTTAGTGTGTTGTTTATGTATATATTTTCTTTATAG
>CAZEOY010000161.1:718-3126 GCA_964513835.1 uncultured Syntrophobacteraceae bacterium | reverse complement strand
ATCATCTCCACGAACTCGGAGCCGCTCATGCTGAAGAAGAACACTCCAGCCTCGCCGGCAACGGCCTTCGCCAGCAGAGTCTTGCCGGTCCCGGGCGCTCCGACGAGAAGGACCCCTTTGGGAATGCGTCCTCCGAGGCGCTGGGATTTTGCGGGGTCCTTCAGGAACTGGACAACTTCTTCGAGCTCGCCCTTGGCTTCATCAATTCCAGCCACATCCTGGAAGGTTACCTTCACTTCCTTCTCCGCATAGATTTTCGCTCGAGCCTTACCCAGGGAGAGCACACCCTGCGGACCTCCGCTCATGCGCTTGATCAGAAAAAACCAGATGAAGCCGAAGAACGCGAGCGGCAGCAGCCAGGAGATCAGCAATGCGATCCACTTGTTCTCCATATAGCCGCTGAACTTGATCCCCTTGTCCTGGAGCTCCCGGACCAGTTCCGGATCTTCCACCCGGACGCTCACGAATGGTTTTGCCGACCCTTTCTCATCCATTACAGTGCCGGATACCGTCTCCGGCCCAACGACAAGGTCTGCCACCTTCCCCTCTCGAACCCACTGCTTGAAATCCGAATAGGTGACCCTTTCCCTCTGCTGGCCTCCCATGTAGCCATGAAACCAGGTGAAGAACATCATGGCTGCGACAATATACCAGATGGAAAATCGCACCTTCTTCCGAGAAGGGTCGGACGTGTCCGGCGTGCCCTCCTTCAAGCCTCGGATGCGACTCATGATCTTATCGAAGAAACCAGGATCATCGTTGCTCTTTCCCGCCATGGATCACTCCTTGGAGACTCTGTCGAAACGTCCACCGCTCGTGCTGCGGCATCGAACGGCAAGCGGTGGGGAGTCTCAGCTTACAAGACTCCACATTCCTTGAGCTCCGCTTCCGCTTCTTCGGGTTTGATGCCGCAACATGCCTGGATCCGGCCGAGGAGCTGGTCGCGCCTGCCGGCAAGAATGCAGAGCTCATTGCCGGTGAGCTTGCCCCACGTCTCTCTGGCATTTCCCCTCCATTGTCTCCAGCGCCCTGCGATGCCATTCCAGTCCATCCATTGCCCCTTTTTCTCTCTGTGCCAACAGACTCTATGGAGACGATGTCACGTCCCGAACCGACTCTCTTCAGGGCAACTTTCATGCCTGAGAGAGGGAAGGTTTGCGAGGTCAGGATTACGTCGTGATCATGGTCACTTACGGCACCTCGATCCCCACATGGGGGAGGCCGGACCTGCGAAGAAAGAGTGTTGCATGCAACAGAAGCGTTGCATTCCTTGCCATGCGCGTGTTACGCTTCAATGTCAGGTGGGGCGCTTGCGATCACAGCCGATTCAGGGGCTTGAAACAAGGTCTTGCCCTCAGAAGCCCGTCTGGATCAAGTAAACCCCATAGACCTGAAGCAGCTCAGCGCGACCGCGCAGCAAAGGGGAATATCTGCATCTGCACGAGAGCATGCCGACATGCCAGACGGCATCCTGAACCTCCCCCTTTTCAATGAAGCCAGGGCTGCACTGATTGTTGGAAAGATGCCCGAATGGGATCGAAACCGGGGGTGCCGGTATGGCTGAAAATCAATCCGAAGAGGATCGCACTGCCAGATTGCGCCGCATTGCTGAAGAGCGCAGTAGAGAGAGAGCAGCCCGAATCGCTCGAACGGTGGCCGATCAGGATGACCAGGGGCTGGCTCATGAGCTGCAGGTTCATCAGATTGAGCTGGAAATGCAGAATGAAGAGCTGCGCGCAGCCCAGGAGCAGCTCAGCCTATCGCTGGCAAGATACTCCGACCTCTATGATTTTGCGCCGGTTGGCTACGTCACGGTGGATAGCGCGGGGCTCATCCTCGAAGCAAACCTCACCTTTGCCGCCCAGCTCGGCATGGAAAGAGGGCGCCTCATCGGCACCCTTCTTTGGCTTTATGCGGCAGTGCCGGATCGAGGCAAGGTTCAGTCGCACCTCGGCCAGGTCTTCAAGACCAACGAACGGCGGACCTGTGAACTGAGGCTGGCAGGGTTGAGCGACCCGGAACAGTATGTCCAGCTTGACAGCATCCGGGTGCGAAATATTGATGGCGTCGAGGTGTGCAGGACTTCGGTCACGGATATATCCCACAGGAAGAGGGCCGAATCGGAAATCCTCAGGATGCAGGACGACCTGGAAACGAGGGTGGAGGAGCGCACCCTCGACCTCAGTGAGAGCGAAAGGAAGTTCAAGAGTCTTTTTCAGGAATTCGAAACCCTCCTGAATGCCATCAGCGATACTCTAATCCTCGTTTCGCCTGACAGGAAGATATTGTGGACGAACCATAGGGGCGCTCAATCGTCGGATGAGGTGCAGTCCGAGGTGATGACTCCGCCCGTCCATGGCTTGTTGCATGATCTGATCGCTTCCTCCGACGAGTCTCCGGTGGCAAGA
>CAZEOY010000161.1:0-708 GCA_964513835.1 uncultured Syntrophobacteraceae bacterium | reverse complement strand
CGGTGGTCACCCGCAAGGGGGCCGTGCTGGACATGAGGGCCTTTCCCATCAAAGAGGATGGGAGGGTCAGCAGCGTGCTCCTGCTGGCCAGCGATATCACCGAGAAGATGGCGCTGCAGGCCGAAGCCATGCAGGCGTGTCACCTGGCCACATTAGGGGAGCTGGCAGCCGGAATCGCTCACGAGATCAACAATCCCATCACGGGCATCATCAACTACGGTCAGATACTGGTGAACGAGTGCAGCTCCGGCAGCCTGGAAAAGGACATTGGCAAACGAATCGTGAAGGAAGGGGAGCGAATCGGCCACATCGTCAAGACCCTGCTCTCCTACGCACGCCATGACGAGCGAGAGGGAAAAAGAGAGACGACCGTTGCTGCACTCATCGAAGAATCCGTCATTCTCACCCAGGGGCAAATGCGAAAGGATGGCATTGAATTCAGGATGGATCTTCCGGACGACCTTCCCGAAGTGCACGTCAACTTTCAGCAGATCCAGCAGAGTTTTATGAATATCATCAGCAACGCCCGCTATGCGTTGAACGAGAAGTATCCGAAAAGGCATAAAAATAAGATCCTCCAGGTCACTGGCGATCAGTTGATCATCGACGATCGCCCGTATGTGCGCATCGTGTTTCATGATCTGGGAATCGGAATTCCACCCCACGAGCTGCCGTTGCTCACGAAGGCGTTCTTTTCCACAAAGCCCA
>CAZEOY010000160.1:3316-7421 GCA_964513835.1 uncultured Syntrophobacteraceae bacterium | reverse complement strand
AAACCCGGAGGGAGATTGGCAGTGTCAGTAGATAGCCTCTTGCCCGAAAACTCACGCCCGCACCGGGCACAGATCCAGGGAAACAGTTTGAGTGCACGTTCGCGATAGGTCTTTTCGAGCTCCGCTCGTGAGTTCTTGGGGGGCATGGTGAACCTCCAGTAGGTTGTTCATGGCAGTTTCAGTGGAGATCATACGCCTCGACATGCCCGGGCAATGCCGTTCTCTCCAGAACCTAAAATAGGAGCCCTGGTGCTTTGCCACAACCCAAAATCCACACGCCGATGAGTCGAAGAGGCGATGCCCAGCGATTAACCCGGCCTGCAGGAATAGGTTTGGAATGGGTGCTGATGCGGAGATGCTCAGCACACAATGATTTTTTCCACCGATGGCCGGTGACGCGACCCGTCTTCCCACCGTGCCACGGAAAAGAGCCCGGTATCCGGAGATACGGGGCTCTCATCGACACGTATTGTGCTTGTGGTCGGATTCGGAAGTAAGCTCACATGGCTCTCCAATCCAACCTTCGGGTGATTCAGAGGGCGTCTGAACCATGCCCTCTGTATTGCCACCCCGCGAAGGCGGGGGTCCAGAACCCTCACTCATCCTGGACTCCCGCTTCAGCTGGTTCCCAAGCTCGAGATTGGGAACCAGCGACCAATTCAGGACCTGCGCCCGGCCGTGCTAGCGAATGGTGACCGGCAGGATGATCTGCCCGCCGAAGCTGCTGGTGATTTTCACGAAACCGGGCGGCGTTGTCAGATTTTCAACCCGCAAGGCTCCTCGCCGGGCCGTTGGCGGAAAAGCCTGGCTGAATCCCCCGGCAACCGGATTGCCGAGCTTGTCCGTGCTCTCGACCGTGAACGTCGGTCTGGGAGCGGAAATGCTCGAAGTCGGGCTGAACGACAGTCCACCGACTCCGGTTCTCCTGTTTATGGAGAATGTCGCATTTCGGACGGCTACCGTATCCTGCATCACGACGGGGATATCGATCGTGCCTCCAGGAAGCAACGGGTCCGCACTGGTGACATTGACCGTCACGGTAACGGGTGCCGTGGCGCCGGCCACGGGGAATCTCGCAAAGAAACGACCGGTGGCGGGATCCGATGCGAGCGGGATCGGCCCCGTGGGCGCTCCGTTCACAGCGGTGACATTCATGGTCGCACCCGCAAAGATGGTGGACCCGATCAAGGTACCGGTTCCCCTTGTACCCCGGAGATCTACGGTGCTCCGATCGAAGACCACGTTCTCGGCTCCCGGCGGGACAAAGAGCATGCCCTGCACCGCAAGCCCCGAATCCACCGTAGTACCGTCCACGGTCACCGAGATGTTGGTGAGTCCACTTCCGCCAGGCACTGGGGCGATCAGGTTGGCAAGGGTCACGCCGTCTCCGAGGAAATTGACGCCAAAGCAGGCCCCGGCCGTTCCGTTGCCGATGAAGTGCGTGATGGGGCCCGCCAGCGGTACAAGTCCATCCGGTGGGAAGGGGGCCTCCAGGTCCACTGCGATCTCAACACGATGGTCATTCTCATTGGCGGGAATGGTCCCGGTGATGGTGGCGCCCCATGGGTGAGCGACGGAGAAGGCCCTGGGAGTAGCCGGAGGATTATCCGTCCGGATCCGAAGCAGAATGAAGTTCGAGACCAGCGCAGGATCACCCGCCACAGGGTCGGGACCGCCTGCTTCCACACCAAAGATCGCCAGGACGCTCGTTCCCGCAGCATCCCCCATGTCCACGATGGCCTCGGCGCCGTAGTACATCGCCTCCAAAATAGCGCCGGTGAGTGGATCAGGCTCGAAGCCCGGGCATGGCGGGGCTTCATTTCCCCCACCCGCGGTACACAACCCCACCTGCGTGTTGGCTACATCCCGGACCCACAGCGGAAACCCCGTGTCCGGGTTCAAGGGTCCCACCAACTGAGCCTGCGCTTGAACCGCAAGCCCCATTGCCAGAAATACGAATACAAACGAAACGCACAGTGCTCTCTTCATAACCATCTCCCATTGCTGCCTTTCCATCCATTTATTGCCTTGCCAAGAGGTCACCTTATTCTCCGAAGACACTCCCGGCCCCCCTGGCCCACAGCTCCAGAGTTTCGACCCAAACATGCTCAAAACCCCTCAAATAGAGGTTTTTCACATAATATATTTCTGAAAGAAGAGGCCGGCATCCCCCAATGCAAAACTTTGAGTCAGTCCTTCTGCTGTTGACATGGGGAGCATGCCGCAGGACTGATCATTAGTGATCAATGATCGCATACGGAAAAAGGGTTACTCTGCCTTTTTTTCTGGAGCGGAAATCCTTGCTTCTGTACTGAATGATGAACAACTGTGCTGTGTTTCCTTGGGTGGTATTGGTACCTATAAGCATGAGTATTTGTTGTCATATGAGATTGATCAGTTCTATTCATCTTCCGTAGACGACACGGCAGGCAATATCAGGAAGCCTGCCGTGCAAACCTTCTGGCTGATCTGTATTGAAACCTCTCGCCTGCATCCTGAAAATACCTGGAGTCCTTTTGGCTTGGTGAGGGAAGACCGGGCTTCCCCCACCGATATCGTATCACCTGCACAAGACAGAGTTATCTGATCGTGACCGGAATGGTCGTGCTGGCGCCAGTGGAGCTGACTCTCACGAACGCCGGCGGAACGACGACGTTTGCCGCTCGCAATCCCCTGCCGACGATCTGGCCGAGGGGGGGGCCCACCGGGTTGCCCGCATGGTCAACACCCTGCACCGTCAGTGGGTTGCCCCTGACACTCGAGCTCGCCGTGATCGCCAATGCTCCTCTCCCCCTGGTGAAGGTCGCGCTTCTGACCGTGATGACCTCTGTGGCCGGAACCCCACGAACCCTCACAGGAACTGTCATGCTGCCCCCCAGCGAAGAATTCACTCTGACCAGAGCGGGCGGAGATGCAACGGGCACAGCGAAGCTGCGTCCTGTAATGGTGCCAAGCTCCGCCAGAACATTTCCGAGAGCATCAACACTTTGCACAGACAACACAGCCCCGCGCACAGTTGCTGAGCCCGGTACGCTGGAAGATGCACTGACCGTCAGTCTTCCGGGCTGCCCGGCTCTCCCCGCGTTGAATGTCGCGCTCCTGACGGCTACTGTGTCCTGCAGAACGATGGGCAGCTCTTCGAGACCTGGCGCCACCGCTCCCGCGGCATCGCGCACGGTGACGGACATGCCGACCGTCGGCTCACCGGTGAGATTTCCCATGGCAAACGGAGCGAAGAAGCGCCCCGGGATGGCCGGATCGGCGGTCATGGCAATGGGCGTGGGCTGAGTGACTCCCGCTATGGAGGTGATCTCCATGGTGCCGCCCAAAACATTGGTCTGAGCAAACAAGACGCCGTTTGCCCTTGCCCCACCGATCATGGTTCCCCGCTCAACCACGAGACCACCCGCCAACGCTTCGGGTGTGGTGAATATTTTGCCTTCCACCGAGAAATTGCTGGTTGAAACATCGATCCCGCTGCCCGCAGGCCCGATCACCCTGAAAACTCCACCTCCGGTGAGCGGCGCAAGGGTGACTCCATTCCCGATGAAGCCGGGACCGGCGGTAGGGGGGGTAAAACCGGGTACAGCAGGATCAGGTGGTATAGCGGGTATAGGATCCAATGCAACGTCACCGGTGCCGTTTCCCCGGAACCGCTGAATGGGAGCTGAAGGCCCCAGAGCGCCTGTAAACGGAGCCGCCGCGTCGACAGTAGTCGGGAGAAGCTCGTCAATATCCCTAACCCTGCCCTGATTATCTGCTGCAGCGATGAAGACGAAGTTGCCAACCGGTGTCTGAACAGTGTAGTTACCGGCAACCGCCAGGTTGCGGAGCCTGATGCGGCCCCCGTTGCTCACGAGAGGCACATTCTCCACTGGATCTGCCGGAAGGGTCGGGTCCACGCCCGCCGCTTCGATAAAAAAGATTCCCAGAAAGAGCTCGCCGTTGGGCGTGGCCGGCTCGCCCGGGAATTCGACAGGGTCACCCATGCCCGCATTGAACGCATAATAGGCAGCCTCAAAGCCGGTAGTGCCTGTTGCAGGTGTAAAGCTCGGACAAGGCGGAGCTTCCGCCAGTCCACCACCTTCATCGCAGATTCCCAACT
>CAZEOY010000160.1:0-3306 GCA_964513835.1 uncultured Syntrophobacteraceae bacterium | reverse complement strand
ACTGGATGCCTCTGGCGTCTCGCAGCCACAGGGGCAAACCGTCCGGGCCTAAAGGGCCAACTGCCTGGGCAAAAGCGCCTGCTGCAAGCCCCAAGATCAAAAACGCATATACGGAACTGGTGGTCAGTATTTTCTTCATGACGATCCCCCTGATGTTCATCTTATGTCTATTGGCTGGTTCGTCCAGCATTTGCTCTGCTTCACATGCGTCACTCAACGTGTTGGTCAAATCACTCAAACCCTGTGATTGCACTCCCCTGAGGCTTCCCGGAAAACCGACCGGGAGCAGACTCTCCCGCAACCCTCGCGAATTTCCTTTGCAGCATCGCCATTGGCTCGTCCACTCATCCCAAACGAACTACTGTTTAATACGTAATACAGTTCAAAAGGAGAACGCGTCACAAATCCTGCGTATTTTTGCGATTTCACTGGAACGAACTTGGTTGGTTGTGCACCGCCCTCCCCAGCCATGTGATGCGTGATTTAACTTGGATTCGAGACATCGAGTTCTCAGTTGCCTATACGATAAATCCGCAACCGGAGCGGACAATGTGGGAAACAGTGTATTTGCCCGGGTGGGGTGATCGCCCATGCCCGATGATCAATTGTCATCATTCTGCGGAGATCACTCATGGTGATGTCCGGCGATTCACCTTCGAAGTCCCGAGTCGCTGCGCAACCATGCTCCATTGGCGCAGGCCGGTGGTTTTGAGCCCTTTGCGGGTGTCGGATTCCGTTCTGCTGCTTAGAATAGAAAATACGAGCGACGAACCTCGTCGGAAGGACTCACGGAAGCCGCCGTGACGGCCACTGAAAGGAACGGCCGGCCCGCCCCCGGAAATCCCGGACTTCCAGGGTTGGGCCGGCGCATGAAGGGAACGAGCCTTGAGGGATGAGACTCGGGAGGAGCCATACCATGACTGAGCTGGCGCGCGTCCGGATGCGGGACGCAACGAAGAGATCCTGGGCTGAACCGTGGAAGGTGAAAATGGTCGAGCCGACAAAATGGACAACCCGGGAATACCGTGAAAGGTGCATGAGAGAGGCCGGCTACAACACATTTCTCCTTCGCTCGGAGGATGTCTACATCGATCTTCTTACGGATTCGGGCACCTCGGCCATGAGCGACCGTCAGTGGGCCGGGCTCATGCTCGGAGATGAGGCCTATGCGGGGAGCCGCAATTTCTACCATCTCGAAGCCAACGTTCAGAAGTTTTACGGGTACCGATATGTCGTTCCCACGCACCAGGGCCGGGGCGCCGAGCATCTCATCGCCAGAATGTATATCAGGCCTGGCGACTTCATCCCGGGAAACATGTACTTCACGACCACCCGACTTCATCAGGAGATGGCAGGCGGCACCTTCGTGGACGTGATTGTGGATGAGGCGCATGATCCTTCGAGTCAGCACCCTTTCAAGGGGAACGTGGATCTGCAGAAGCTCGAAGAGCTGATCCGCAAAGTGGGGAGCGACCGCATTCCCTACGTGAGCCTGGGAGCTACGGTGAACATGGCTGGAGGGCAGCCGGTTTCGATGCAGAACGCCAGGGAGCTTCGGAACCTTTGTGACCGCCATGGAATTCGTCTCCTGCTCGACGCCACACGGGCCATCGAGAACGCGTATTTCATCCAGCAGCGGGAGGAAGGCTTCGGACACAAATCCGTCGCCGAGATCCTTCTGGAATTCTGCTCGTACACCGACGGCTGCTGGATGAGCGCCAAGAAAGACACCCTGGTCAATATCGGGGGATGGCTGGCCGTCAACGACCAGGAGAAATTCGACGAAGCTCGAAACCTGGTGGTCGTGTTTGAAGGCCTCCACACCTACGGTGGACTGGCAGGCCGGGACATGGAGGCGATGGCAGTCGGTATCGAGGAATCGGTGGATGACGACCATATCCGCGCCCGAGTGGGCCAGGTGGAGTATCTGGGGCACAAGCTGTCGGACTGGGGGATCCCACTCGTGCTTCCCATCGGGGGACATGCCGTCTTCATCGACGCCAGAAGCTTCTATCCGCACATCCCCCAGGATGGGTTTCCCGCCCAGGCGCTGGCAGCGGACATCTACATCGAGGCCGGCGTCCGAACCATGGAGAGAGGAGTCGTTTCAGCAGGTCGAGACCCCGAAAGCGGGCAGCATCGCTATCCCAAGCTGGAGCTCGTGCGGGTCACCATTCCTCGGCGGGTTTACACACAGGCCCACATGGATGTGACCGCCGAGGCCATCGAAGAGGTCTGGTGGAAGCGCGATCAAGCCACCGGTCTTCGAATGGTCTATGAGCCAAAATATCTGCGTTTCTTTCAGGCTCGGTTTGAGCGGACGTGACCCCCTCTCCCCCAACATTGGGTCATTCTGCTATGCGAAGATGGTGGCATGAGGCTCAAAAGAATTGAACCCGTGAAGTTGGATGATAGCTTCAGGCTGATGGATTCGATGTCCATGCGCCGGGACGAGATGCGCCAAAAGGGTCAGAAACCCTGATATCAAACAATCGCAGTTGAAAACCTGGAGGGCAAATGCACCTGCAGGCACCGATGTCGGTGCGGCAAACACGCTCATCTCGATTTCGCGCTCCGCTGATTGCATCACCATGGATCTGTGGTATCTTCAAGGTCGAGCGTTTTCAGACCTTCCCGTAGACCCTTGAGACGAAGATCCCTGCTTTGTCATCCTGGAAGCATGGCCGGTGGCGCGCCGGGCCATTGCTGATCAACGGGCTAACCGGGAAGTGGTGCATTGAAGATTCGATACCGCGAAGCAAAAGGGCATGAAGGCGAGATCACCAAGACAGCTTACCTGGCTGCCGCAGCGGGCGATTCGTGAGCATTGCCTGTGGTGTTGCGAAGACCGCAAGCAGGAAGTCATCGTGTGCACTTCCGAGCGGTGCCCATTGTTCCGCTTCCGATTCGGGGAAGCCGTCGGCAGGAACGACGATCTTTATGCCGTCATCAGAAAGAAGTGCCTCGATTGTGTCACGGGATCCCGCTCGGAAGTACAGAACTGCCCATCAGTGGACTGCGCCCTCTGGAGCTTCAGGCTGGGGAGGAGCCCGCGAAACGCCCGAGCTCATTGCACATGCAAATGAGATGAACCTATCGGAACGCCGAATCAGACCGGACCATTGGGAGTGCATCCCGTGGCAGTTTGAGCGAGGCCTGGATCGGCGAGCATTGGGGGCTTTCGCAGATCGGAGGAGCCGGCCGGAAGTTCTCCGTCCGCGTGAAGGGCAGCGCCGCGCATGAGCATCGGCTTCCGTATCCTGGGGGGCCCCGGCAGTGACAACGCACTGCTGGTCTGGATCGAGA
>CAZEOY010000159.1:0-7429 GCA_964513835.1 uncultured Syntrophobacteraceae bacterium | reverse complement strand
GAAACGGAGCTCACCGACCACGGATACCGGCCTGTAAAAAACGGGGAATGCGCCCTTCCGATGTCAGCCGATAGCGCGATTCAAAACCATTGAGACGCTTGGCGACCGACACCAGGGCGTCAACCGGTGAATCATATTCAATTCGAACTTTTTGCATGTATTCTCTCTCAATTGGAGTAGGGCTTAAGACACCAACTCAGCCCGCGAACAAAAGCCCAGCGCTATCTTCCCAATGCCTTGCCTGTCTGCTCGCCCTGCCCGCGCCGGCCCGGCCCTCAACTCGTCACTGCCTTTCGGTCACTGGTCACTGCCTTTAAATCACTCGTTACTCGTCACTGCCCCTAAGTCACTGCCCCTAAGTCACTCGTCACTCGTCACTGCTTTTAGTTTTCACGCCGCCCAATCCGGCGTGGGAACTTCTACGGTGATCATTTGCCCGTCAAGCTCGAAGGGCACTTCGGCTGTCAACATGTCGTGGGCCCCGACGGAAAGCGACTCAATGAGTTTTTCACGGGAGCGCTCTTGTGCGTTTACGCCCGGCAGATCAACGAGCCAGCCAAACCACCAGTCCCCCGATCTTTTTATGACCGCCCTGAATTTCATGGCTCACCTCACAAACGGAATATCAAGGTCTCTGCATATTTTTCGCGCAAGCTCATCCACGATTTCAAGATGCCTGGGCACTTCTGTCTTCAAATGACCTCTGCAAAATATGCTGTGGCGGCTCCCTTCCCGGAGAAGGTACGCCCCGTTTGCTTTCAGGTGTTTTATGAGGTGCTTTCTCTTCATTCAAGAGCCGTATATCCCGTCGCGCCTGCCCGGCTTTCCAAAGAACTCCGACGCCCCGGCTCTCAGCCGTTGAACGCAGCCCTTGCCTTGGCCTTCACTCGTCACTTGTCACTCGTTACTCGTTACTGCCCTTAAGTCACTCGTTACTCGTTACTCGTCACTCGTTACTGCCCTTACTGCCCTTAAGTCACTCGTCACTCGTCACTCGTCACTTGTTACTGCCCTTAAGTTACTTGTCACTGCTCTTTGCTCTTACCCGCTTTCATCATCACTATCCCCCAGATCCTCTCCGCCGCCTTCCCATCCCACAACGGCGGAACCCTGCGCCAGCGCCCTTTTTTCGACTCTTCACTCGTCACTTTTAACTCGTCACTCGTCACTGCCTTTCCGTCACTTGTCACTCGAAACTCGTCACTGCCCTCAGTCACTGCCCTTAACTCACTTGCCAAACCATGCGCTCTGACAATCGACTGCCTTGTCGTTCCCGCCAGCACATTGGTTCCCATCTCGATGGTGATGGGCCGCTCGGTGTTCTCGCGGAGCGTCAGACAGGGCACGCCCAGGGCGGTGGTCTCCTCCTGCAGGCCGCCGCTGTCGGTCAGGACCAGCTCGGCATCCTTCCACAGAAAGAGGGATTCCTTGAAGGGGAGGGGAGGGAGGGCGATGAACCGCTCGCTGAGCTCGATGCCGTGTTCGTCCAGCATTTTCCGGGTGCGGGGGTGCACGGGGAAGAAAATGGATCGTTGGCCTGCAACCTCCTCGATGGCTCCCAGGATTTCCTGCAGCTTCTCCTTCGAGTCCACGTTGGCCGGACGATGCAGCGTCAGAAAAAGGTATGGCGCCGCTTTTTCCTTCAGAGCCGCCGTCTCGAAATATGGAGAGGCCCCATTTTCGAGCTTGGCCACCTGGTGAAGCAGATTGTCGATCATGACGTGACCCACGAAATGGATGCGCTCTTTGGGTTTGCCTTCCTTCAGCAAGTTCTCCACGCCGCTCTGCTCGGTCACGAAGAAATGATCCGTGATGGCGTCCGTCACCATGCGGTTGATTTCTTCGGGCATGGTGAGGTCGAAGCTCCGGAGGCCGGCCTCCACGTGAGCTACCTCGATGCAGAGCTTCTTGGCCACGATGCTGCACGCGAGGGTCGAGTTGACGTCTCCGACCACCATGACGAGGTCGGGCTTTTCCGCGTCGCAGACCGCTTCGAAGGCCACCATGATCTTGGCCGTCTGCACGGCGTGGGACCCGGAGCCGGCGTCCAGGAAGAAGTGGGGCTTCGGGAGATCGAGGTCGTCGAAGAAGGCCTGGGACATTTCGTAGTCGTAATGCTGTCCCGTGTGGACGATCCGGCAGTCGACCTCTGGATGCTTGAGGGCCACCCGGTAGATGGGAGCGATCTTCATGAAATTGGGCCGGGCGCCGGCGATGAGTAGGACTTTCATGGAACTCCTCATAATGAACCACAGAATGAACCACCAAGACACAAAGACACCAAGCATCACACCAAGGTCTCTTTCCGATGTTGTTCAGACAACTCGGCCATCTTCGTGTTGTCCTTGGTGACTAGGTATCTTGGTGGTGATGAAAAGGTTTTGAACAGGAACCACCATGACACAAAGGCACCAAGGACAGACTACAAAACTCTGCGGGTGATGCCCTCTCTGATCAGGGTGGCGTTGAAGTTGATGAGGAACCCAAGGCGGTGCCCAGAGAGCTTGAGGTAGGTTAGGAGCTGCGCCTTGTGGACAGGCAGGATAGTCACGACCGCTTTGAGCTCCACGGCGACACTGTCCCCGACGACCAAGTCCATCCGAAATCCTGTATCGATCCGTAGATCATCGTAAACTAAAGGAACAACTAATTGCCGTTCGACCTTAATGCCCCGTTTGACGAGCTCATGGGCCGAGCAGGTCTCATACACGCTTTCGAGTAGACCCTGTCCCAAGGCTGTGTGCACCCGAAAAGCTGCATCAACGACCTGCCTTGCCACTCCATCTGTTTCGCTAGCGATGGGTATTCTTGATGGCTTGGAGCCTTGGTGGTTTTCCCTTCCCATCCTATCTTGAGTGCAGTTTGGCTTGGATCACCCGCCAAGCAAAAACAGGCAATACCAGTTGCCGCCGCAGCCTCTTAGGCTCGGAAATGAGCCGATAGAGCCACTCCAGACCCAGGCGGCACCACATCTCCGGCGCGCGCTTGACCGTGCCCGCAATGGTCTTCAGCTCGCCACGGTTCTCGGCCAGCCAGCGCTCCTGTTTTGGTGACCCCAGGGCGAGGAACAGGATTTGCGCCCCCGAAGCGTTGATCCTGTCGACCAGCCGGCTCTGTTCCTCCCCATTCAGATAGCCGTTGGCCCGCCCCACGATGAGCAGCCCCGGATAACGCTCCTTCAGAATGCCTGCGGCCCCGGCGCTCACTTCCTCACGCGACCCGTAGATGAACACACCGTAACCCTTCCGGGCTGCCAGCCCGCACACGTGGGCCATGAGCTCGACTCCGGGGACCCTCTCCAAGCGAATGCTGTAGAGGAGCCGAACCGCAGTCACCACCCCGATCCCGTCGGGAATGAGGAGATCCGCGTCTCGGAACGCCTGGTAGAGCGTCTGATCCAGGGGTACGGAAAAGTTCTTCTCGGGATTCACGGCGAATACCGTGTGGGGCCTTCCGCCCCGCTCGATGAAAGCCTCGATCCGCGTCAGCGCTTCACGCATGTTGACCGGATCCACCCAGATATCCAGGATGTTCAATCGTTCTTTCAATTCTCAGCCAATTCCATCCATGAATAGGATCGTTTCAAAACGGACTTCCGCAGGCTCACCAACCTTTCGGCACTGCAGCACGCCGCTTGGCATCTTGACACCATAAGCCGGTGAAAACCATCCGAGCAGAGGCTCGGTCTGGCCGTGGAAATAGCAGAGATCGCTACCCCCTAGGAGTTTCATGAAAACGCTCGCCTTGCCCAGGGATATGTGCCACCCTTGCTCCTGTTGCACAACCGATGCCTCAGGGTGGAGGTGGTAGTTCAACTCGAACGTGTGAATGCCCTGGCCTTCGAAAGCATCGTTGATGACGACGGTGTCCCCTCGAACCAGGAAGACAGACCGCTTGTGCCACACCGGCTCCCGGAGCCTTGCATATCCGCTGTGCGCTCCAACCACCCCGAGGAAATCCGCCTCATGGAAGCTGTCCACAAGCTCGGCCTGATACGGCCGACTCCAGATGAAGCCTGTCTCCTGCACCGCCTGGTCGACCCCGTCAATGGTCACCGTGTTGTGAGCGCGCGTCCCCTTGAAATAGCGCCGGTGCTCGGGGACGCCGTTGTACCGATAGGTCCCGGGATCCACGAGAATGGGATTTCCGGCCACGCTGAGGGTGACCGAGAGGGCGTCGGCGTGCCCGTGGTTGTACAGCGGAGGCATGCCCAAAGGGCCATGGTCGAAGGTCAGGACCGCGCCGTGCCCCCCGCGCAGGACAGAATACCCGGAGTCCGGAAAGTTCATCAGGTCAGCAGGCTGAAGGGGATCGACCTCCCGCCGGGGATGGATGCCGGGAGCTACGGCGTGGCCGTCGTCGCTGTCTCCTATGGCAGGGCAGTGGCCGTTGCCATCCTGAAACGCCAGGAGGAACCGCTCACCCCGTCTGAGCAGCGGTTTGATCGACCTGCAGTCGTGGAGATGGTTGCTCTCAAGGAAATCTGCGGCAAGCCAGTACAAGTCCAGCACAAACCGGTGATAGTTGAAGGATTGCTCAACCGGTCCTCCATCCGGGAGAATCTGATGGCCCACCTCCTGCTCCAGGAGATCGATCCCAGTCTTGAGCCACCGATCGCCCTCCTGGGTCCCACGGAAAAGGGCACCGGCAAATACAAGCCCCACGGCCTCGCAGACCGTGTGATTCCCGAGGGAGGAGTAGAGCGACAGCCGCCCGGAGATCCACCAGGCATGGCGGTGGATGGCCTCGGCGATGATCCGGCTTTCAGGCCCAGGATCGTAGCCAAGGGCTTTGAGGGCATAGAAGAAAACCGGGACCCTGAGTCCGCACTCCATAGCGCACGTATAGTGGGGGCCGTGCGGAAAAGGGTTTTCCCTGATCCAGCCAAGTACAGTCTTTGAGACAAATTGCCTGACTTCTCCCTGTGCGGAGGAATCACCGGCCCAGAGGCCCCCCGCGATGGCCGCGGCCACGTGCTGGAGCCTGGCCGGCTCCCACTCGGAGCGAATGTCCCGGATATGAACGTCCTCAACGGCCAAAGAAGCAGGGGCGTGACGGCCGCCGGCCCCCATTCCAGCCAGTTCAGTTCCTGGGGACTTCTCAAATGCAGGAAGGTGCAGTCTTTTCCAGTTGCAGCGCACTTGGGCCGAGCATCGACCTGATTGGCTTTCTCCAGGGGCCAGGCGGAGTGACCGGAGCTCGAAGAGGAAGATCTTCAGCCGGTATGCGAGCTCAGCCGGGGAGCTGTGCTTGAGGCGCTGAATGGCGGTTCGGCAGGTTTGGCGATCCATGAGCAAGTGTACTGGGTTATTGGCAGCGCAGATGCGGGAATTGACTTGATACCATTATTGGGTATATTGAGTCCATGAAATGGACGGTGACTGTCAGCCGGAGCGCAAAAAAGCAGATTGAACGGCTGCCTGAACGGGCCAGGAAGGGCCTTGTCGCGCTGATCCGGGACATCGAAGCTCTCGGACCGGTAAGGGGCAACTGGCCCAACTACAGCCCGCTGGGGCAAGGCCGGCACCATTGCCACATCAAGAAGGGCAGACCCACCTATGTGGCGGTCTGGGAAGTCAGCAACAAAGAAATAAGGGTTGTGGAGGTGATTTATGCGGGCACCCATGAGAAGGCGCCATACTGAGAGCCGCAGCGTTGAGCTCCGTTTTCTCGGCCCTCCCGCTAAGCGCACGGAGGCCGTTGAAGCGCTTCAGTTGCTCGGTTTTGTCGATATCTCGGATTCGGTTCCGTGGCGTGAATGCTTCCCCTACTCCGACGAGGAATTGCCGGGGGTCGTGCTGGCCGGGGCTAGGCGCAAGGAAGGCCTGACCCAGCGCGCGCTCTCGGAGATGACGGGCATTTCCCAACGGCATATTTCGGAGATGGAAAACGGCAAGCGGCCCATCGGGAAGGAGGTGGCCCGGAGACTCGCAAAGGCGCTCAAGATCAGCTACCAGGCATTGCTCTGAATAAACCCATTTTAAAATCTCACCACCAAGTCACCAAGTCACCAAGTCACCAAGTCACCAAGTCACCAAGGAACAAACCATAGGGAAACGGGGTCTTCGTGTTGTTCTTGGTGCCTTCGTGTCTTGGTGGTTCAAGCAGTCCTTCTCTTTACACCTTCACGCACTCCCCCGTCCTCAACGACTCCAGGATCTTGAAAGTGACCCTCGACGTGGAAAGGACCTCCTCCAAGGGGATGGGCTCCGCACCCCCATTGCGGATGGCGTCGACGAAGGCCTGGACTTCGTTCTTCTGCCCTTTGTCCTGGGCCATCAAGGTGCGCTTCTTGCGCTTCCCCCGTGCATGCAGAAACAGCTCCCGGTAGTCCTCCACCACGGCGGCGACCCCGTGGGCGAAGACCTCGATCCGCTCCTTGGGAAGACTCTTGTCCCCGTTGGCGAGGTACGCAATGGTTCCCACCGACCCGTCCGCACACGTGAGCATCACCTGCAGGCTGTCCCGGAGATGGTGTGGGTCCGGGAGGACAGCAGCGTACACGGACAGAGGCAATGAACGGGTGAGGAAGGTCACAGAGTCCACGAAGTGACACACTTCCCCAATAATCCTCCCGCCTCCCACGTCGGGATCCTGGATCCAGGAATCTCCGGGGATGGCTCCGCTGTTCACCCGGTAGACGATGGCCATGGGCCCTTGAGGGATGGTGCGGCGCAGTTCCTCAAGAAAGGGGGAGAAGCGGCGGTTGTAGCCCACCATGAGGAGAGGGGCTGCAGCTCCGCGCTCCTCCCTCAGGTTCTGCAGAAGTTCTGTGATGGCCTCGAGCTCCTCTTCCTTTAGGCACAGGGGTTTTTCGACGAAGACGTGCTTTCCGGCGCCAAGCGCATCCATGACGTACGGGGCGTGGCTGTCATGGCGGCTCGCCACGAAGACCGTGTTGATGTCCGCGTGGGCCAGGATCTCCTGCGGGTCCGTGGTGCAGAAGCCGAAGCCGAAACGTTCGGCGGAGGACCAGGCGCTCGCGGAGGTTGTGGTCGCGACGCCCAGGAGCCGAATATCTTCGGACCGGGGGAGGTTGGGAAGAAGGTGGCTTTGGGCGTAGGAGCCCGCCCCGATGAAGCCGATCCCGACCTTCGCTGCGCCGGGGTGGTGCGCCGGGCCGGGCAGTGAGACGGATCGTGGTCCGGCTGCCGGGTGCCGGTCCGTGTCGTACTGGATCAGGATCCCGATGAAGGGCTCGCTCCGGCTGAGCATGAGATCGTAGGCTTCCGGTGCCTTTTCCAGGGGGAAGGTGTGGGTTGTGAGGAAGCTCACGTCGATCCTGCCCTGAGCCAGGAGTTCCTGGAAGGCCTGCATGTTGCGGTTTTCGGTCCACCGGACGTATCCCGGCGGATAGTCCATGCCCTTTTCCTCGTAGAGCGGGTCGTAACGGCCCGGGCCGTAGGAGCACGACATGCGGACCTGGAGC
>CAZEOY010000158.1:0-7447 GCA_964513835.1 uncultured Syntrophobacteraceae bacterium | reverse complement strand
GCAGCAGATTCCGCCGCTCGATCCGCACCTTACTGCCTGAACGAAAGCCGCGTCAAGCCTGTCTATATGAGCATTCATCCTGTTGCCGCCACACACTGGAGTACTGCCCGACGATCTGCTATGTTGCCACGTAGAAACCCCTTGAAACGGAACGGATCTCGGAAGGGAAGGACAGCATGAGCCTCATCAAAGGAGGAAGCATTCTGATAACGGGCGGGGCTTCGGGCATCGGCCGCATCATGGCGGAAATGGTTCTGGAAAAGGGGGCTCGCAACCTCATTCTCTGGGACATCGATTCCAGGGGGCTGGACACGGCGGTGAGCGAGCTGAGATCGATCCACCCGGAGGTACACGGGCATGCGGTGGATGTCGCCCAGATTGAGGACGTCGTCCGGGCCTCCAAAGAAGCGCAGGAATCGGCCGGCGGTGTGGATATTCTCATCAACAACGCCGGTATTGTCGTCGGCAGGTATTTCCATGAGCACACCCATGGGGACATCGACCGCACCCTGAGCATCAATACGCTGGCTCCCATGCACATTACGCTGGAATTCCTGCCTCAGATGCTGCGAAGAGGGAGCGGGCACATCGTGAATGTTGCGTCTGCGGCCGGAATGGTCGCCAACCCGAAGATGTCGGCCTATTGCGCGAGCAAGTGGGGCGTCATCGGCTGGTCCGATTCGCTCCGGTTGGAGCTGGAACGACTGAATCCCGGGGTGAAGGTGACGACGGTGGCACCCTATTACATCGACACGGGGATGTTCGCCGGCGTCAAGTCGCTGATCCCCATTGTCAAACCCCGGGTGGCGGCGCAACGGATCATCCGGGGCATTGAAAAGGACAAGATTTTTGTCCGAATGCCTTTCATTGTCAACCTGCTGCCTTTCGTCAGGGGGATCCTGCCCCTGAGATGGTTTGATTTCGTGGTGGGCAGGGTGTTGCGTGTCCACTCCACCATGAATGAATTCACGGGACGAACGGTTGATTGAGCCATGAAGACGCAGGAGATCCTGAAGAGGCAAAGGGAGTTCTTTCAGAATAACGGCACCCGCAGCATTCCGTTCAGGATTGCGCAGCTGGAGAAACTGAAGGGGATCCTCAAGGGGCACGAATCGCTTCTTTACGACGCTATTCAGCTCGATTTCGGAAAGTCCCGTTTCGAGACCTACATGACCGAGCTGGCCCTCATTTACGGCGAGATCAACCTGGCCATCCGAAAGCTGCCCGCCTGGTCCCGAAGAAAGAGGGTGCCCACAAACCTGGCCAATCTGCCCGCTCGCAGCAGCATCATCCCTGAACCTTACGGTAACGCCCTGGTGATCGGAGCCTGGAATTATCCGTATCAGCTCTCCCTCATCCCTGCGGTCTCAGCCATCGCAGCGGGCAATACCGTGATCGTGAAGCCGAGCGAACTGGCTGCCAATGCGTCCAGGGCCATGGCCGACCTGATCAACGACGCCATGGACCCTTCACTCTGTTGCGTAGTGGAGGGCGGCGTCCCGGAAACGACAGAACTGCTCCGGGAGCGGTTCGACAAGATTTTCTTCACGGGAGGCGTCTCCGTCGGCAGAATCGTCTACCAGGCTGCGGCGAGGAACCTGACACCCGTAACGCTGGAGCTTGGAGGGCAGAGTCCCGCCATCGTCATGGAGGACTGCCGTCTGACCATGGCCGCCCGACGAATCGCGTGGGGTAAGTTTCTCAACGCGGGCCAGTCCTGTGTAGCCCCCGACCATGTCTGGGTCCAGCGCTCCATCGAAGAGGCTTTCCTCTCCGAGCTGAGGACATGGGTGCAGCGTCTCCATCAAGCTGCCGGTGGAACCCGGAACAATCTTGTGAGGATCATTTCTGACAACCACTTCGATCGGCTGGTCGGGCTGATCGACCGGCAGAAGGTGTTTTTCGGCGGTCATACGGATCGTGAAGAGCGTATCATCGAGCCCACGGTGCTCAAAGATGTCGCACCGGAAGATCGGGTCATGGAGGACGAGATCTTCGGTCCCATCCTCCCTGTGCTCTCCTTCGAGGACATCGAAGAGCCCATCGCCCACATCAAGTCCCGGCCACGGCCTCTGGCGTGCTACATCTTTTCGGAATCCCGCCGGACCGTCGACAGAATTTTGACGGATGTCCCTTTCGGGGGCGGGGCGGTGAACGACACGGTTCTGCATTTCACCAATCCCCACCTGCCTTTCGGAGGAGTGGGCGCCAGCGGGATCGGCAGCTATCATGGCGAAGCCGGATTCCGGGCCTTCAGCCACGCCAAGAGCGTCCTCGACAAACCCTGCTGGTTCGAGCCTTTCCTCAAATACCCGCCCTATAACCGTTTCAAGCATAGGTTGCTCAAGCTTCTCCTTGAATGAGAGCTCGATTCGAAGTAAACAGAACGCAGCAAAGGAGGCACTCATGTTCAGAGAATTCAAAGAATTCGCAATGAAGGGCAACGTGGTGGACATGGCGGTGGGTATCATCATCGGTGGCGCATTCGGCACCATCGTCAAGAGTCTGGTGGACCACATTCTCATGCCTCCCATCGGCCTCCTGCTGGGAGGCGTGGATTTTTCCAGCTTCTTCGTCCTGCTCAAAGACGGCAATACCCCGCCGCCCTACTCCTCTCTTGCCGACGCACAAGCAGCCGGTGCGGTCACTCTGAACTTCGGCCTTTTCATCAACGCGGTCATCAGTTTTCTCATTGTGGCCTTTGCACTGTTCCTCCTCATCAAGGGAATGAACCAGCTTCGGCGCGAGCAGGCGGCGCCGGCGGCCGACCCCACCACGAAGGATTGCCCCTTCTGCCAGACGGCCATCCCCATTCCCGCAACGCGGTGTCCGAACTGCACTTCTCAGCTGTAGCGGCTTGGAAGAGCTTCAAGCCGGGGGGCATGAGCGGAAAGAGGAGAGAGACCCTTTCCCGCGCGGGATGGAAGCTCAGACCCTGAAACCGTACAGCCCGGCGTATTTCCCCTTGAGATAGCCCATCAAGTACCCGGGATTCAGCTCTTCGCCGGTCACCCGGCGCACCAGATCCCTCGGGCGATACCGACTTCCCTCGCGGTGGATATTCCGGCGAAGCCAGGCCAACAGCGGTGCGAAATCGCCCCGGCGGAAAACCTCGTGAAAGTCCCCGATCTCCTGCTCAGCGCACTGATAAAACTGCGCCGCATAAAGATTTCCGAGTGTGTAGGTGGGAAAATACCCGATGGCCCCCGACGACCAGTGTACGTCCTGCATGACGCCGCTGGAAGGATCAGGTGGCGTCAATCCCAGGGTGGCCCTCATCTTCTCGTTCCATATCTCGGGGAGATCCGAAACCTTCACCGCATTCCTCATGAGGTCGCGCTCAATCTCAAAGCGCAGCAGAACGTGGAGGTTGTAGGTCACTTCGTCGGCCTCGGTGCGGATGAGGCTGGTTTGAACTTCATTGATGGCGAAGTGGAAGGCCTCCATCGGAATCCCGGCCAGGGAGTCGAACTGTTTGCGAGCCTCGGCATAGAAAAACTCCCAGAACCCGAGGGAGCGCGAGACCATGTTTTCCCACATGCGCGACTGGGATTCATGGATCCCGAGTGACACCGAATCTCCCAGGGGCGTCCCCCAGTGCTCCGCCGGCAGACCCGCGTCGTAGAAGGCATGCCCCGCCTCGTGGACCGCTCCGAACAGCCCCTGTCCAAAGAACGATTCGTTGTAACGGGCGGTGATGCGCACATCCCCCGGCCCGATGCCCACCGTGAAGGGGTGAGCCGTGGGATCCAGGCGTCCGGCTCCAAAATCGTAGCCGATGCGCTCCAGGACGCGGCGCGCAAAAGCTTCCTGCCGATCCGCCGGAAATCGGGATCGAAGGATTGAGGCATCGGGCTTGCGGTCGCTGCCTGTGATCCGCTCGAGCAGCTCGACGAGATCCTTGCGAAGCGCCGAAAGGATCGATCCCAGGCCTGCCGCCGTCTCATCCGGCTCGTAACGGTCGAGGAGCGCGTCATAGGGCTCCTGGACATAGCCCAGGTGTTCGGCCTCTTCCCGTTTGAGCGCGACAATGCGTTCCAGGCAAGGTCTGAAGCTTTCCCAGTCATTGCGAGGTCTCGCCTGCTGCCAGCAGGTCTGCCCTTCGGATGCCGCACGGGCCAGCTCCACCGCCAGTCTTTCGGGAATTCGAACCGCCTTGTCATGGGCCCGCCTCCACTCCCGAATGTTGACAGCCTCGGGCGACAGAGGGTCCCGGCCGAGCTCGGAACCCTCCACCAGATCCAGTTTTTCGGCGATGACCGGGTTGGTCCTGCGGGAGTGGAGAAGCCTCGTGAGGACGGCCGACTGTTCCGCCCGGTGAGCATGGCCCTTGCTCGGAATGACGGTCCTCTGATCCCAGACCAGCAGACTCCGGATGGAATCGAAGACGGCGGTCTCTCTGCTGTCCTGGTGCAACCATTCGTAGGCATCTCTGACGGTCACAGCATTCCTCCTGTTCCTGTTTTCGGTCGACGGGCATGGGGGCATGGCCCCACGCCACGGCGTCTCGAAGGCGATAGAGGGCGTTCCTTGCCGCTCACCCCGATTGTTCTGTAATGTCTGAAGGGAGCTCTGTCAAAATTCCTGCCTCCACCCGTTGGGATCGATGGACTTCAAGCTCAAACGCCGCCCCACGGGAGATCATGTCCGGCAACGAGTTCTCGAGCCCACTGCCCTCTTTTTTTGATCTGCTGTTCCCTGGAACGTTTCTTGTACAGCAATCGTGAGGGTTCCCGGCCTGAAGCGTGCCGGGCGCAGGCCGATGTTCTGAAACGGTCCCCCCGGATTCGATCTTCCGGAGAGGGGCGTTTCTTGGTCCTCCCACACCCTAACCGACAGAAAGGTGAGATGCACGGATATGGGCAGCAACAATGTCGTTTTCCTGGAAGTCATCGAGTGGCTCGACCCGTCGGGGAAGGCCATCGTCCACCGCATCCCCGAAGAGGGCTCCGGGGAGATCAAATACGGCGCGCAGCTCGTGGTCAGGGAGAGCCAGGCCGCCGTCTTCTTTTACAACGGGAGAGCTTACGGAGCCTTCGGCGGCGGTCGCCACACCCTGAAAACCGCCAACATTCCGCTGCTCACCAAGGTCCTGAGCCTGCCCTGGGGCATGACCAGTCCGCTCCGGGCCGAGGTCTATTTCGTCAACCTCAAGGTTTTCACGAACCTCAAATGGGGGACCCGCGATCCGGTGGCCTTCAAGGATTCCCGCCTGGGGCTCATCCGGCTGCGCGCCTTCGGCGTCTTCAACGTCCGTGTCGTTCAGCCCATGCTGCTCATCAACAGCCTCGTAGGGACACAAGGTATTTACACAACGGAGGAGATCGAGGAGTATCTGAACCGGGTCATCGTGTCCCGGTTCAACGATCATCTCGGGGAGAAGCTGGATTCGGTCATCGACCTTCCCGGGCAGTACGAGGATCTCTCATCGGGACTGGCCACCCGTCTCCAGGAGGATTTCCGACATTTCGGCCTCGAGCTCTCGCAGCTCTACATCAATTCCATCACGCCTCCTCAGGAAGTCCAGCAAGCCATCGACGACAAGAGCCGTCTGGCCGTATTCGACGACCTGAACCAGCTCATGAAGATGAAAATGGCCATGGCCGTCGAGAAGGCATCGGCCACACAGGGAGAGGCCGGTGCCGGACTAGGCATGGGAATGGGGCTCATGATGCCGGCCATGGCGGCCCAGTGGTCGACCCCGGCATCCTCGGGAAAGCCCGGGGAGGAATCGATGGCCTGTCCGGAATGCGCAAAGCCGGTCCCCGGCGAGTCGCGATTCTGTCTGCATTGCGGCCATCAACTTTTAATTTTCAGCCGCTGCAGCCAATGCGGCAAGAACCTGCCCCCGCATGCCCGATTCTGCTCGCGGTGCGGCCAGGCCGTCGAAGTCAAGCCGAAGCCCAGGAAATGCAGCCAGTGCGGATCCGAGAATCTGCCCGAATCCGTTTTCTGCAATCAGTGCGGCGAGCGGCTCCAGTCATGACCCCCGAAATCCCCATCGAGCTGCGGTGTCCGCAATGCAGCGCCCCCGTCATGCTTGAGGAGAGCGACCGCATCCTCTCGTGCGCCTTCTGCCGGGTTCGACTCTGCCTTTCCTTCGATGGTGCGCCGAAATACTGCCTGACCACGCCGGACCTTCCCGACGAAAACCTGACTTATGTCCCCTATTGGCGTTACAGGGGAATGTCCTTCTCCGTTCAAGGAATGGAGATCCGGCACAGGGTGGCCGACAACTCGCACCTGGCGGTTCCCGTCCGCGGCCTTCCGCCGACTCTCGGATTTCGGCCCCAGGTGTTGAAGCTCAAGCCGATGGTGCCGGGGAGAGGGAACCGCTTTCTGCAGCCGCAGCGGTCCTTCGAACAGGCGCGGAAGAGCTCGAACGGTTCAGAATGGTCAGGCGTTGATCCCGGAACCGCTCTGGAGCAGCCGAGGACTTTCGATGCCCTTATCGGTGAGACGGTCCATCTGGTCTTTTCTCCGATCTCCACCACGGAAGAGGTACTGTGGGACCCCATCGTCCGCCGACCGCTGGTGGGAGCCGACACCGCATCCCTGGGTCGGATGTTGCTGGACCGGCCGCCGGATGAATCCCTCCAGTTTCTTCCCATGATCTGCCCAAAATGCGGATGGGATCTCGCAGGAGAGAAAGACACGCTCATTCCGGTCTGCAGAAACTGCCACACCCTTTGGGATTCCCGAAAGGGCCGGTTGACCGAGCTGACCTTCGGCGTCGAGGCCGGCGGCAGGCCGGGAGACATTTGTCTTCCGTTCTGGCAGATCCGGGCCAGGAGCCCGGAACTGAACCTCGAAACGCATGCCGACCTCGTTCGGCTGGCCAACGTGCCAAAGGTAGTCCGAAACCCCTTGGAGGAGCGCAGTCTCGGATACTATGTTTCGGCGTTCAAGGTGCATCCGCAGCTCTTCCTCCGCCTTGCGCGCACCTTCACGCTCAACCAGCCGGGGGCGGAGCCGGGCGAGGAGCTCCCCCGGGCCCCGCTCCACCCCGTCACCCTCCCCCTCGAAGAAGCCCTGGAAGCCCTTCCCATCCTGGTGGGCTCCCTCGCCGTCCCCAAGAAGACCTATCTCCCCAGGCTCGGCCGGCTGCGCTTCAGTCATCTGGGCTCCCTGCTGGTTTTCTTCCCGTTCACGCTCCGGGGCACCGAGCTGCTCCAGCCCGACCTCGGGATCAGCATCAGCCGAAACGCCCTCAACTTGGGCCGCCTGATCTGAAGACCGGACCGCGGAATGCTGACGGCGCCGGGATGGGCGGGCGCAAACGACCGTCCCCATCCGCCGGCTCCCAAACCGGCCCTTGGGAGCCGGCAACCGGTCAAGGATCTGCGCTCTGCGAGAGCCTCCCCGCCCAGAATCCTGCTTTGTCCCCCATTGAGTTCGTTCCTTCTTCCATTGACAGCCCGGGAGGCTCCCGCTAAGGTACCTCTCA
>CAZEOY010000157.1:0-7450 GCA_964513835.1 uncultured Syntrophobacteraceae bacterium | reverse complement strand
TAAAACACCATTTCACCACCAAGGCACCACGCCACCACTAATCCTTTGTGTTTTCGTGTCTTGGTGGTGAGATCTGGAATTAATATTTCCACTTTTAATCAGTATAGCAGGGGCGGGGGGCTTCGCGGGGTTCAGGGGCGGCTGAGGGGAAGGCGCAGGGTGAAATCCGTTCCCTTGCCGGGCTCGCTCTCGACGGAGAGAGTCCCGCGGTGCTCCTGAATGATCCTCAGGGCCAGGGTCAGTCCCAGGCCGGGCCCCGAGGTTTTGGATGTGAAAAACGGGTCGAAGAGATACTTGATCTTGTCCTTGGGAATCCCCCTGCCCGTGTCGGCAATGGAAACCTGCACCCTTCCTTCGTCGACGCGGCTCGATATGCTCAGGATCTTTCGAGGCATCCCGCCCATGGCCTCGATGGAGTTCTCCACGATATGAGATATGGCCAGCTTCATGTTCTCCCGGTCCATGGAGACGGCCGGCAGGTCATCTCTCAGATCGGTCTCCATCTGGATGCCCTCCGCCTCGCACCATGGCTGGAACCGGTCCCGGACTTCTTCAAGCACCGCGTTGAGGTTCTCGGGCTCCTTGTAGCTGATGGCGGCGGTCTTGAGCTCCACCAGGTGCCTGATCATCTTCTCGAGTCGTGACACCTCGTCGATGATGATCAGCATGTATTTCCGGTTGGGGTCCTCCTCGGAAAGGCTCTCGAGGACCCTTCGGGCAAAACCGCCGATGGAGGTGAGAGGGTTCCGCAGCTCATGGACGACACCCTCCATCATATGGTCCAGGGCTTCGGATTTTTCCTCCTGAACCAGCTGCTCCCGTGCCGCCTGCGCAGTGAGGAGCGACTTGATGCGCGCCGAAAGCTCAGTGTAGTTGAAGGGCTTGGCCACGTAGTCCTGGGCGCCGGCACCCAGCCCCTTGACCTTGCTTTCCACCTCGCCCTTGGCGGTGAGCATCAGGACGGGGATGTAGGCCGTCTTACGATTGGACTTGAGGTTCCTGCAAACCTCGTAGCCGTCAAGCTTCGGCATCATGACATCCAGGATGATGAGATCGGGGCTGCATTCCCTGGCCCGCAGCAGACACTCCTCGCCGTCATAGGCCTCGACGGTCTCATACCCTTCGTAGCGAAGCCTTTTTCTCAGGAGCTCAACGACATCCATCGCATCATCCGCGATGAGTATTTTCGCTTTCCTCTCCACTGCCGACGTCCCCGCCCCGTCCCCCCAGATAGAGCTCTATCTCACCTGCAAGAGTCCGCACATTGATGGGTTTGGCGATGTACCCCGCACAGCCTGCGGCAAGGGCGCTTTCCTTGTCCCCCCGCATGGCATGAGCCGTGAGAGCGATGATGGGTGTCTTCTCGAATTCCTTGGTGCTCTTGAGCCTCCTCGTGACTTCGAGTCCGTCCATCTTCGGCAGCGAGCGATCCATCAAAATGAGGTCGGGCCTCTCGCTGAAAGCTTTGCTCAGGGCCTCTTCCCCATCCGCCGCCTCGATGAGCACGAACCCGTGCTGCCTGAGCACCTTGTTCACCAGGTCCCGGCTGTCCACGTTGTCGTCAACCACCAGGATCTTCCTCGGGCAATTCTCCCTCGCCTCCACGGCCTTATCCTCTCCTGACGCCTCGCCCTTCACTCACCTTGCGTATACAGTTCTTCAGCTCCATTGCGAGGTCTTCCTCGCCATGGAACCCCTTCCTGAATATGGCCTTGATGCGCCCGTTCAGGGCTTCGATCTCCTGTGCCGAGAATTCCCGGGAGGTGATCACGATGAGCGCCAGGTCCCGGCTTTCCTCGCTGGTCTTGATGAATTCAACGACGTCGAGTCCGCTCTCCTGAGGCATTCCCAGGCTCAAGATCACCATGTGGGGTCTGAAATCGACGATGTTCCGTATGGCGTCATGGCTGTTATAGCACACCGTGACTTCATATCCCGCCTCTTCGAGAGAGCGGCCGATGAACCGTAGATTTTCGGCGTCGCTGTCCACAGCAAGCACACGACTGACGGGGATCCTGCCCTCCAGGTTGCGGAGCTTCTTCAGCAGCACGTCCTTGGCCATCGGTTTGGTGATGTACTCGGCGGCTCCCAGGCTGAATGCCAGCCGCCGGTCATCCAGGATGGAGATGATGATGACGGGAATGTCCTGGGTGTCTGAATCCTCCTTGAGCTCGCGAAGCACCTGCCAGCCGTCCTTGCCGGGCATGAGAATGTCCAGGGTGATGGCTGCAGGCTGGAGGGTCTTAGCCTTGGCCACTGCGTCCTCCCCGGAAAGCAGGCCGACCACGCGGTATTCAACCCCAAGATACTTCCTGATGATGTCCAGGTTGTCCGGGTTGTCATCGATGGCCAGCACGATCTTCCCGGAGGCGCCTTCAGCCGTTGAAAACTCGCCCTGCCCCGCAAAAGCTTCCGCTTCCGTTTTGACAACGATGTTCTTGATCAGCTCGCAGCCTCTGCAGAAATCCGCCTTTTCAGGATAGCTGGCGATCTTCAGGCCGGCGCAGTGAGTCCCCAAGATCAGCCAGCATCTGGCCTCCTCGCTTCCGTAGGCGGGGCAGCTGGGATGTCCGCATCGGGCATAATGCCAGCAGCGGACCTGTCTTCCCGCATACTGCGGGTTCCTCAGGAACGTTTCCACAGGTCTCCCGAAGTACTCGGCCAGGGCATCGGCCATTCTCTTTTCGACTAAAGGTTCGGTAGAGGTGTCGAGGATTTCCCTGGACAGCGGGATAGTGAAACGGAAGCAGCTGCCTTTTCCGAATTCACTCTCCGCCCAGATCATGCCTTTATGCAGTGCCACCAGACCCCTGGCAATACTGAGCCCGAGGCCGGTGCCCTCCTGCTGTCTCACGGTGGTGAGATCGACCTGGACGAACTTGTCGAAAATCACGCCCAAGTCCTCCTCCCTGATGCCGATTCCCGTGTCCCCCACCCCGATTTCGGCAAAGACCGGGCTTTCGCCAGGTCCCACCCCACGTTCGGAAGGCTTGGCGGTCACGGTGATGCCCCCTTCCTCTGTGAACTTAACGGCATTGGAGATGAGATTCATGAGAATCTGCCTGATAGTGTCCTCATCCCCGTATATCCTGGAAACCTGCGGATCTACGGAACAGGTCAGCGAAAACTGCTTCTTCCTCAGGAGCGGCTCAAAGGCGGAAACCGCCGATTCAATGACCCAGGACAGGTCCAACTCCTTGGGACTCAGAGTCATTTTTCCCGACTCGATCTTCGAGATATCCAGAATGTCATTGATGAGCTGCAGGAGGTACCGGGAATTGGAAGCGATCTTCTCGAGGCTTTTGGCCTGCTCCGGGTTCACTGGGCCGTCCACCCCGTCGATGAGCAGATCCGTGTAGCCGATGATGGAGTTCATGGGAGTGCGGAGCTCATGGGACATGTTGGCCAGGAAAGTGGACTTCAGTTGATCCAGCTGTCTGAGCTCCCGGTTCGCTTTCTCCAGGAGGTTAATGAGTCGGTTCCTTTCGTTGAGCAGGGTGGTCTTTCTCAGGATTTCCTCCTCCAGCGTTCTCCGGGCGGAGGAAACCGCTCCCACCATGTCGTTGAATGTCTTCCCGAGGATTCCGATCTCGTCTTCCATTCTACCTGAAAAAGACACCGTCATGTCCCCGTCGGCGAACTGCCTGGCTTTGTTCGCCAGGTCCCGCACCGGATAATTGATGACCCGGTTCACCACCAGCCAGGTGATCAGCGCAACGAGGCTGACCCCGACAATGGTCAGGAAGATCGTCCGGTTTCGCTGAGCCACCACCGTTTCGTAGGCTCTCTCAACATCCATGCGGATGGCCATGGTGCCGAGGACTTTTCTCGAAGCGCCGTGACAGTGGTGACACTCCTGCTGGTTGAGAATCGGGAAGAAGTACAGGAAACGTTTTCTGCCGGAGGTCTCGTCTTCAAACTGACTCTCGGAGGGCATCCCGGTCAGGAGGATCTCGTCCAGCGTCTTCAATGCGGCACGGCTCTGAATGGAGTCCGACAACCTTGTCCTGAGCTTTTCCGAATGGGTGGAATAGATGATTTCCTGTTCAAAGTCGCAAATGAATACTTCAATGTCCTCCGTCGTGCTCCTGATGTCCCTCATTTGCTCCATGATGGCCTGGGCATCGCCCACGGCCATAGGGTGCTTGATGCCGGCATAAGTGGAGCCGGCCATCTCCTTGGCGGCGGCATGGATGAGCTCCACACGGTCCCGGGTGCCGAAATAGATGCGCACAACGACCTCGGTTCCCATAATCAGAAGAATCGTGGTCACCATGGCAATGAGAATCTTGTTCGCGACGCTCTTCCTGATGAAACTGAACATGAGCCTCTCCCCCAGTCACGCGGGAACCGTCCCGTCAATGAGCACCGCCGCGGATCAGTGGCTTGTAGCGGAAGGCCTTGACCCTCTCCGATGTGTGGCAGATCTCGCAGTCTTCCTGAGTCAACCGCCCTTTGATATCCTGCGGTTTTTGGGTCTCCGTGTGGGCCCCCCCGGGACCGTGGCAGACTTCACAGCCCGCATTCTTCAAGTGGGGCGTCTCCTCTTCGCTGACAAAGCCCCCGGGCTCGCCGTAGCCGGTGGTATGGCAGGAATAACACCCTTTCACCTCTTCGGCCGTGAGCTCCTTTCTCAGCCGGACGATGCTCTGGAAAGAGGTGCTTTTCTTGGCATAGGTGCTGAAAGCTTTATACTGCTTCTCATGGCAGCTCTTGCACGCCAGCGAGCCCACGTACCCCGAGGTCCGCCCCTGCTGTGCATCGGTCTGCAGCACATGCCCCCAGGCCGGAAACAGGAGAACCGCCCCGAAAAGGACCAGAGCAAAGCGCCAGGTGAACTTCGCAGCTTGACCGCCCATAAGCATCCTCCCCCTGAGAAACCGCCGGAGACAAGCGCCATGCCGGTTCAGGGTCCACCGGACGGCCCCTCGAAGTCCTGGACCCGCGGGCATGGGATCTCTCGAAACTTGGCCGTTGTGATTGATTTCCCTCTTGTCATGAGCAGTGTGAGGTTCCGCCATCACCCCGGCGCGTCGGGCTCGGGGTGGAGAGGCAGCAGTTCAGCAGCCAGTGGAGCATGGCACTTCGAACGAGCGGTAAAAACCATTATAGCACATCGATCCGATGGGTGCATTTCCTTCATACCTGCGCGACAGGTCCGGAAAAACAGGGGACTTTGTTGACTGCTGGGGCTCGGTCCCCTGCCTCCACACCTTCTCGATTACGACGTGAGCTGCAGCTGATATGGGGACTTCAGCAGCATGCCCCCGTCATGGCCTGAATACAAGTCCAGTTTGTCAACAACGCCCCTTGAGTGGGGTGGTGAAATACTACAGAATGTGGTGTTTTGCATCGTAGCAATAAAAATGAATGAGATTGAGTAGTTATCTGATTCAGATCGAGAGGGGATGTGGTGTTTGCCCACAGGTCCGCCAGGGGCGGGAATCGGGCTCAGGAGCTGTTGAATGTTGAATAGTTAAAGATTTTAGTTGGTTAGAGGCTAAGAGGTGGTATGGCACAGCATTTGCTCATCAGGTGGGGCAATAGCGAAAGGATGTGGAAAATTCCAGCAACTGGATGAATCTTTTAGGATGATGAGGAGGATGGTCATGGGTACGAAAGGCAAAGTGACAGGATTCAAGGCGGTTCCCGAGGGCGAAGACAAGTGCATCTGGATGGAGGCCGGGGTCATCGACTTCAAGCTTTGCAACAACTACTACAATTGCCACACCTGCGCCTTCGACAAGGCGATGAAGGAAACGGCGGACAAGAACGTCGTGGCCAGGCTGAAGGGCGCCGAGCCCGCCGGCAAGAAGGCCAACATCATCCCGTGGCAGGAGAAGATGAAACACCGCCAGGGGCTGGATCGCAAGTGCCGCCACACCCTGACGGGGCGGGCGCCGTTCCGTCTCTGCCCCTATGATTTCGAGTGCCACAGCTGCCAGTTCGACCAGATGCTGGAAGACGGGCTCGAGCTGCAGATCCCCTACCACTTCGAGCGAATCCCCCATGTGGACGGCTACCGGCTCCCCGAGGGACACTTCTTTCACCTGGGGCATGCTTGGGCTCGCGTGGAACACGGCGGGCGGATCCGCATCGGTCTTGACGACTTCAGCATGAAGCTCTTCGGACCCGTGGACAAGATCGACCTTCCCCTGACGGGTGAAGAGATCAAGTTCAGTGAAATCGGACTGACCTTCAACCGCATGGGCAAAGAAGCTTCGGCCCTCTCACCCGCCTCCGGTGTGGTGACGGCGGTGAACTACCAGGCCACCAAGGAAACGAAGATGGTCAAGGAAGATCCCTACAGCCAGGGCTGGCTCATGGTGATCGACCCGACCGACATGAAGAAGAACCTCAAAGACCTGCTCTACGGCAAGGAAAGCGTTGACTGGATCCACGCGGAGCACCAGAGGCTGGTGGAGATGGTGAGCTCGGTCGGCATGACTTACGCCGACGGTGGTGTCATCGACGATGTGGTCGGCAAGGTCCCCGATCTGGCCTGGGAAGTCCTCACCGGTGAGTTCCTGCGCACCAAATAGAACCGTTTGGGGCAAGATATCGCATTGAATTGCAGTCTACCCGGCCGGGAATCCGAGATGGAGCCCGGCCGTCCTCATTTTCCAGACTGGCGGCCGGTCTTCATTCAGCGCAGCGCGCCCTCCCACTCGCCATCCTTCCACGCCGACGCACCGGACAGGGAATAGAGCGTCTGGGCGGCCTTTTCGTCCCGCAGGTCAAAGGCCTGGTCCCGCGTCTGGGTGTATTTCTCGACGCTCATGGAACCGGATCGCGCGCCTTCCGTGACCTTCTTCTCAAGGATGCAATAGGCCAGGTAAGACTCAAAATCGCTGACCGTGGACTCAACTTTGCACCTCTCGAAAAACGATTTGAAATCCATGGGTCCCTCCTCGACGTCAACCGATGGTCATGAATACCGTTTAAGCCGCCCATGAGCGGAGAAGCCAGGATGCATTGGCCACCGCCCTTCCGGATCAGCTCCACCCATCTGACGTTATTCAAGATGATGGTTTTCATCTGCGTGCGACTGCATATGACGCACATAGTTTAGCAGACCTCCGAAGAAGTGGGAAAGGTTAATCCGTGGGAATCCCTGTCGCGGAGAGTGTCAGGTCGAGACTTGAGTCTCCGGCGAAATCTGTCCGTTTTCACCTCGTGATGCCGGCAGTCTTTTGGCCGGCATCGAGGTTTCCTCTGTGGATTCCGGCTTGAAAGCTGCCGGAATGACGACCCAGGTATTGGACACTCAATTGTGTGGAGATGTACTGCATCTGGTCGGTCCAGAATGAAATTCGCCCGGACTCTTGCCGCTTGCATCCACCCCGGTGTGTCTTCTATAGTGGATGCAAGGAATGGTCGCCGAAGAGAGCGCCCGGTTGCTGAAAGAGATCATCTTCGACACACCGCCGGTGGGCATGAGGGTTTCCGA
>CAZEOY010000156.1:0-7455 GCA_964513835.1 uncultured Syntrophobacteraceae bacterium | reverse complement strand
CGGCGAAAGCCGGGATCCAGGAGACATGCGGATTTCTGGATTCCGGCTTTCGCCGCAATGACGTTCCGGAGGCATTGTCGGACAACCTCCTAGGCCTGCATAACCTCTTCCGTCTCAAAGCTGGATTCGAACCTGCCGTCAGACCCCGAAAAATGGCGGACCCAACCTGAAACACGTTCCTTCCCGTAAGTCGCTTCCCATGCGGACACGATCTCCACGACGGGAACGTCGGCATAGCTGCCAAGGAAAACCTCATATTCCATATACTTCTGATTTTCAAGATTGTAGGGTTGAAACACCGAGTCCTCGTGTCCGTCAAACTCCAGAGGTGGTACGCGGTGCCTCTCACAGAGCTCCCGGTTGAAGGCTGGCGTGGCTTTGACCCATTTCCCTCCCAGATGCATCTCAACAAAGGCATGGAAAACGAACAGGTTGACTCCCAGAAACTCAAGCAACTGCCGCGTTGCGAGATGGTTCCTGACGTTTGCGAACCCCAGCCTTGAGGGTATCCCCATGACCCGGGCACAGGCGCACAGTAGGGAGGCCTTGGGGATGCAGAAGCCACGCCCTCTTCTCAGGACGCTGCTGGCTCGATAGTGCTCCGGAAGGTGGAAGGGCATGTAAGGATCGTACCGGACAGAATCGCGGACGGCCAGATAGAGCTTCACGGCCCGTTCAGCGGTATCGATCGAGTCGCCACAGGTCCTGCGGGCAAAGGCTTCCACATCCGGATGATCACTGTCGATGATGGATGTCGGAGTCAGATAGGCCTGGAAATCTTCTCCATGTTTCATGAGCGCTTATTCCTCAAAGCCAGAAAAGTCTGAAACGGCTATATTGGAAGATCCGGTTCGTATTCCCTTAACTCCCCGAAAGTTGCACATCAAGGATGAACAGCGTTTCGCCGCGTGCCTCCTGATGTTTCACTTCCTGGTGACGACAACCCGTCCCCTCCATGGCTCATCCGGCTCCCGAATCATGAAGTCTCTGCAGAGGCCGGCATAAAACCGAGAGGGCCCGTCTCCCGGAAGAATCTCCTCGCACTCCTGGAACTTCACGAGGGCCTTCATCCATGAGCCTGCCCTGAAGTGAAGAAGTCCCTCGGAAAACTCCTCGACAAGCCCTTCCGGGAGCACCGGGTTGTCGCCCACGATGCCTGCGAGCTCGAAAACATGCACCGGCCGCGTCTTTCCCACCAGGACGAACTCTCCGAGATCCCGAGTCACGAAACCGTCAATCTGCTGTAAAACCTCGGCAGTGGCGAGAACAGTCGTCCCCAGAAGCTTGTTGAGGCCCTCGATGCGGGAAGCCGTGTTGACCACGTCCCCCACGGGACGATACTCATAATGCCCCCTGGCACCGAGCGTTCCCAGCACCATGTCTCCGGCATGCATTCCCAATCGAAGCGGCAGACACAGTGGAGCCGACTCCCGGTTGAACACCTCCACGGTTTCAAGAATGTCCAGTGCGGCTCTGCAAGCGTTCCTTCTCAGGAGGGGATCCGGAGCTGACCCCGCCCAGAGCGCCAGCATGGAGTCGCCCACAAGGTCTGACACAACGCCTCGATGGCGTCCCACCGGCTCGAAAACCTCATGGTAGTAACGGTTGAGGAATTTGCGAAGCTCCGATGGGTCGAATCCCTCCGAAAGCGCCGTGAAACGGCTGATATCCGAAAAAAGGCAGACGCCGTAAACGGCCCGGCCTCCTTTGCTCACGTCCAGGTTCTTGCCCAGCATTTCCACCATGTGAGGAGGAAGATAGTGCCCCAGGGCGCGCTCGACATTCCGGCGCTCCAGGATGGACTCGCGATATTTCCAGAGGAGGGAAGCCAGCAGGGCAAGGGGCATCTGGATAAAAAGCGGAATCACCAGTGGAAGCCACCGTGCATGATGCGTGAAAGCCCACAGCGCCACTGCCAGGTAAAACCCTCCCAGGGCCAGGGCGCCCAATGGAGCAACGGACGTGGAAAGCCTCCAGCACAGGGTCCCCATAAGCCCTCCCCAGATTGCGACGAGGAGGACCTGCATCAAAGCACCCGCCGGCCTCACCCAACTGCCGTCAAGCAGGTTGCCGAAAGCCGTGGCGGCGATCTCCACACCACACAGGTCGATGCCGTTGGATTGCGAAAAAACCGTATGAAAAGCATCCATTTGCTGCGGATGGTTCAGCTCCGAAAGCCCCACAAAAACCGCTTTTCCCTCAAAATCCATGGGGAATCCGCTGTCTCCCCCCGCATGCGCTTCCTCCACCACCCGGTGATACGGAATGGTGGGAATGGTTCCCGGCCGCCCGTAATAATTCAAGAAAAGGCTGTCGCCGGGTATCGAGTACATCCGAAGAAGCGCTTCCAGGATGCGGCTTGGCTGGCCGGCTGGTTCTTCGTCACGACTCTTGGGCACCCCATCCAGGAGCCGGCGGGCCACCTGCCGGTCCTGAAGAAAGAGCGAGCGAAGCCGAGCCACCAAAGTCTCCACGGCTCTCCCGTCGACCACATCCCCTGCGGATGAGGGAAGACCCGCTGACCACTGAGGGGCCACCTTCCTGAGAAGCTCCACCCAACGTTCGTATACCTGGAGACCATACACCTGAAACATCACGACAGGCAACGTTGGCCTGTCGGCACCGTTCGTCTTGAAGGTCCAGAACTGGCTGACCCGAAAGGGCACCTTGGGCAGAGGAAACGGTGCACGGGCTACCGCAGCATTGGCCAGGACCGGTGTAGGGCCCACGAGCCTCTCCACGCTGGCCTCGCCCAGTCTGCTGCCGCCCGCATCCTCCAGAGGAATGGCCTCCTTCTTCATGAATTCGCAAAGGACCGCATTGCCGGCGTTTTTCAAAGCCTGCGCGAATGCACCATCCTGATCGTCAGGGCGCGAATCCTCGAATACCAGATCGAAACCTATGGCCCGAGCCCCTCGGGCAGCCAGCCTGTCCACCAGGCGCGCATGCAGGGATCTCGGCCACTTCCAGGGTTGGTCCGGCAGATTCAATGCTTGAGCCGACGCACTGTTCAAAGAGACCACAACCACTTCCGAAGGGGGATTCCTCTGTCCACGGAGGCGGAACAAAAGCCCCAGACCGTAGCCTTCTTCGAGCTCCAAACCGATGGGAGAGAAGCTCAGAAGACTTCCCAGTACCGCAATCAGAATACAGATGATACCGCCGGCTCCCGGTCGAAGCATGTCATCACCCCTCACAGACTCTCCGCCGTTCCCACAAAGAGACAGCTTCGGGCCGGTTCGGTTCATTCATAATGATGAGCTCCTTTCAGCATTCCGATTTTCGACTCCCAATAGCAACTCGGTTGACATCCGTCAACTTTATTGACAGGTGACTCAACCTATTGATCTCACCTTGTTTACCAAGATATCGGATTAAAGAGAGTGTCAACAACGTTGATACTTCGTGAACAGTCTGACGCATCTCGACAAATGGACAAGCAAGGACTCGCCTTGCACAAGGACGCATGGCGAAACGATCGAAGTCCGTAAGACTGCCGATCTATTCCGCCGTTTCAGAACGTGGCACAGCCATTGCTCAATGGACAGGACAGGGCGTATGCCACTTCTCTCACACTTCTTCTTTTTGTTTTATCCTCCGCGGGGTTACCAGGCCCCCCCGCGGAGGTTTTTTTGAGCAAAGTACCGCGATGTCTCAAATCCATCAAGCTTCACTCCCGGATCCCACAAACTTCATTCCATGATCCTGACCTCGCCGGGCGACCCAATCCAGGATTCATCGTTCTGCACCGAACAGAGTCAAAGAGCACGCCCCCTGCTCCCTTCAGGGTTTGGGACAAGAATCCTGCCACAGGCGGGCATCAATGACCGCCCGGATCAGGTGGCTCCCGAGCTTGCCGGTTGAAGAATTTCACCCGGAGGTATTGCAATAATGAACATTTGTTGTTTGGATTCCCGGCTTGATGAGTTAGATTCATCCTGGGCCTAATTCCTAATAATCTCCCTTATTGAATCTGTCAGGACAACAGCATGGAGAGGTATGTCCAACGCGATCCTGAAAGAAATGTCAGATATCGTCCATCTGACGACCGACCGTGAGCGCCTCAAAGCCCTGCTGGAGGTGACCCAAACCCTGCACGGCTCGCTCGACACGGACGAGCTGTTGAGAAAGATCATCGATCGAACAAAGGGTCTCGTCAACGCTGAGACCGTTTCGATCCTCCTGCACGACCCCATGGCAAACGAGCTCTACTTTCGTGTGGAGGTGGGCAACGAGGCAGAAGAATCCAAGACCCTGAAGGAATTGCGTTTTCCGGCTAACCATGGCATCGCGGGAAGAGTGCTCGCCAGCGGGATTCCTGAACTGATCCAAGATGTCTCCCAGGACTCCCAGCACTTCAAACAGGTGGACGACCAGACCGGTTTCCTGACGCGCTCGATGATCGTCGCCCCTATCCACGCCAAGGGAAGAATCACCGGTGTCATTGAAGGCTGCCATCGACATCGCGAAGCCTTTACGCAGATCGACTTGAATTTCCTGAGTATTATTGCGGGCACCATCGGCATGGCGCTCGACAACGCCAGGATGTTCGAGGAGCTCCAGAGCGCCTACAGGGACTTGCAGCATGTGGACCGCGAGAAAGACCTGCTCATCGAGCACTCTCAACAGGAGAACTTCCGCCGGAGAAGGGAGGTCGAAGCCAAATACCATTTTTGTCACATCAAGGGTCACAGCCCCCAGATCCTCAAGGTTTTCCAGCTCTGCGAAAAGGCCATCGAGTCCGATATCACCGTGTTGATCCATGGTGAAACGGGAACGGGCAAAGAGATCGTGGCACGCTCCATTCACCAGAACAGCTCACGGCGGCTCGGCCGATTTGTCTCCCAGAATTGCGGCGGAATCCCCGAGACCCTTCTGGCAAGCGAGCTGTTCGGTTACCGCAAGGGCGCCTTCACAGGAGCCCTCAACGACAAGCGGGGGCTCTTTGAAGAGGCCGACGGGGGGACCATCTTTCTCGACGAAGTGGGGGACATGCCCCTCGCCATGCAGGTGTCTCTCCTGCGCGCGCTGCAGGAAGGAGAAATCCGTCCGCTGGGAGCCAATCACTCCAAGAAGGTGAACGTGAGGGTGATCTCCGCCACGAATCGGGATCTTGATTCGGATGTCCGACATGGTCGCTTTCGGGAAGACCTGTACTACCGCTTGAACGTCTTCCCCATTGCGCTTCCCCCGCTGCGTGAGCGCGCGGGAGACATTCCCATTCTGGTTCGGCACTTCATGAGAAAACATGCTGAGAAGAGCCGAAAGAACGTGCGAGGCATCAGCCGAATGACGATGGATTGCCTCTGCTCCTATCCGTTCCCGGGAAATGTTCGCGAACTGGAGAATGAAATCGAGCGTGCCGTCGCATTGGTTGAGAATAATGCGATGATCGAGCTCGAGCACCTCTCTGAGAAGATTCGTGCCGATGCGGCCCTCGTCAACGGCTCCGAGCCGATTCGCGGCACCCTGAAACAAAGACTGGAAGTCATCGAAGTCAAAGCCCTGCGGGAGGCGCTCCTGCGCCACTCGGGCAACAAGTCACTGGCCGCCAGGGAGCTCGGCCTGAGCCGTTTCGGCCTCATCAAGAAGATGCAGAGATACAACCTCTGAACCGTCCCCCATGCCCCGCCAACAGCCTCGGGATTGCTCACCTCCTCAGCCGGTGTAGGTTCGAATGGTTTGGAAGGCTGACATGAAGCCTTCCTGACGGACGTCCGCCAACGCAAGCCCCAGCCCGGCGCCCGCCAGCATTCCCAGGCAAGCCGTTTCCACCCCAAGGGGCCAGCGATTTCGCAGCCCGCTCCGAAGGTTGGAGAGCCCGACCATGGTCTGTGCGGGTTCGGGGAGGAGGGACCAGCCTGAGAGCATCCGGACGGTTCGAATGACTTCACGGATATGGGCGGAAGCATCGGGCCAGCTCAGGTTGGGGAGCACCGGATCGTAGATCAGATCTCCGTCATCCAGCCCCGCTCCCAGGGCCCGCTCTCTGAGCTCCGAGGCGACGGCCAGGCGTTCCTCCATGGACAGCGGCACCCTGGATCGCTCATCCATGAGCAGCAACACCAGGCGGGTCCGGTGCTCGGCGGCGAGAGGCAACAGCTCATCGAGCTTATGCGGCTCCAGGGAGAGCGCACTGAGAACAGGCTTTTGGCGGCAGACCGAAAGCCCTCGGGCCAGGAGCCGGGGGTTGGGGCTGTCCAGGATGAGCTGGAGCGTGGTCACCTGCTGAACCGCCTCCACCATGAACGCCATGCGGTCCTCGTGGCGCCGGCTCAGAAAACCCGGATTGATATCGAGGAACTGAACACCGGGAAGCTCGCACTGCCTGGCCGCCTCCTGCAGGGGTGCCGGGTCGAGATTTCGCAGAGCCTCAGCCACCGCGGGATTCAGGGCATGCAGATTATCCGCCGCCAGCCGCATTCCGCACCTCGAGATCCGCTCTCACACCGTTCAGCCGCTCATTTCCAAGATTCCGCTCGCGCGTGAGCTCCTCAAGCCACCTCGCACGCAATGAGGCTTCCTGTATAAGGGGAAGGTTGGCGATGGCGATGTGGCAGGCGCCGAGAATGGCAGCGCCGAGGAGCTCACACGCCACCAGGACATCTGCCACCAGAAAACGCCGGCACCGCCCCCCCACCTCCTCGACCAGATCCAAAGCCTTTCGCGCCTCCCGCATGATATCCAAGGGACATTGAATGGCGGCAGCCAGAGCACGGTGCAGGCGGGCCGCGTCTTCCCCGCCCCCCAGGGCTTCGGCAAGATTCTTATAGGCGTCAACATCTTCGCTGCGCAGTCGGGTGAACGAATCGGTCAGCCGGCTCACTTTGCGAAAGCAATCCTCCCAGAGCTCGGATTCGGGATGCTTTCCAGCAAAGCGTTTCCGCTCCAAACAAACGATCTTCTCCGAGAGAGCGATGCCGAGCAAGGCGCTGTGTGCTGCGGCCGCACCGCCTCCCGGGTCGGGCCGCGGACGCCGGAGATCATCGAGGAAGGGATCGACCATGTCCACCCATGTGCGCCGGGAAACAAATCCGTCCGTCAAGGCATATCCTGAACCTGCTGTACGACCTGGCATACTCGCTGAGGTTCAGAAGCGGCGTTTCCGTAAACACGCTGGATGCCGGCTCCGGGCGTGAAAAATGCCGGGGCAAGCTTCGCCGGCATGACGGGCGCAGATGCCGCTTCAGACGTCATTCCGGCAGTCTCCAAGCCGGAATCCAAAAGACCTTCACAAAACGCAAGATCTCATCGAACTGTCATTTCGAGCGACAGTGAGAAATCTCCTTCATCGCAACACCGCGTTTATGAGATTTCCCTCTCCGCTAGGAAGCTGCCCGAGAACGGGCACATCGCCTTCCGTTGTCATCCCGGCGAAAGCCGGGATCCAGGAGACATGCGGATTTCTATAGGGGTAGGGACAGTGCATTGGATTGCACCGCCCCTCCCTCCGAA
>CAZEOY010000155.1:0-7479 GCA_964513835.1 uncultured Syntrophobacteraceae bacterium | reverse complement strand
GGAGCGCAAAAGGGCCCACGAAGCTTTGCAGCGGGCCAATCTGGTGCTGGAAAACAGCCCCGTCATGCTCTTTCGCTGGCGTGCGGCTCCGGGGTGGCCCGTCGAACTGGTGTCCGAAAACGTCCGTCAACTGGGTTATCTGCCGGAGGAGCTGCTGTCCGGCGAGATCCCTTTTTCTTCGTTGGTGTATGAAGGGGATTCGGCCAGAGTGGGCCGCGAAGTAAAAGAATATACCGAACGGGGGGTGGATCGATTCGAGCAGCAGTATCGGGTCCTTTGCAGAGACGGGCGAATCCGATGGGTTGACGATCGCACTTTCGTGGAAAGGGACAAGACGGGGCAGGTCACCCATTACCAGGGCATCGTCATGGACATCACCGAGCGCAGGCAGGCCGAGGAGGCCCTGCGGGAGAGTGAGACGAAGTTCCGGGCACTGTTCGAGAATATGCCAAACGGACTCGTATTGCACAGGGTGGTTCTGGATGCTGGCCTGAATCTGGCCGACTACCGGATTCTGGACGTCAACCCTGCCTATGTGAAGCACACGGGAATGCCCGCCGAACGGGTGGTGGGGGCTCTGGCCAGCGAGGTCTACGGCACTGGAACCGCGCCTTATCTGGAACAGTTCGGGGAAGTGGCGACGAGCGGGAGGGCCATTGTGTTCGAAACCTATTTTGAACCCCTCCGGAAGCATTTCCAGATCAGCGCGTTTTCTCCCCAGAAGGGGCTTTTTGCGACGATTTTCGAGGACATCACCGATCGCAAACACTAATGAGGAGGAGCTGCGCCAGAAGAACGAGGAAATGGAGCGATTTGTCTACACCATTTCCCACGACCTCAAGAGCCCCCTGGTGACCATTCAGGCTTTTCTCAGATTCCTGGAGAAGGATCTGCGTAACCTGGATCATGAACGGGTGCGCAAGGATATGGATTACATAAGCAATGCGGCCACTCGGATGAACCGATTGCTGGAGGAGCTCCTGCAGTTGTCCCGCATAGGCAGGAAGGTCAATCCTTACGAAGAAGTGCTCCTTCAGGACGTTGTGCGGGATGCACTCAAACTGGCTGCGGGCCGCATTGCCGAAGGCGGTATTCATGTTGAGCTCACACGGGAGCCGATCCTGCTCTATGGAGATCGGATGCGCCTGGTGGAAGTTTTCCAGAATCTCCTCGACAATGCTGCCAAATTTGCTCGTGGGCAGGCCTCACCCACCATCTGGATCGGAACCGAGGAGGGTGAGACAGGCGTGATTCTCTACGTCAAGGACAATGGGATGGGCGTTGATCCAAGGCATCTGGGGAAGCTCTTCGGCCTCTTCGAAAAGCTCGACCCGAGCTCCGAGGGGACCGGGGTGGGGCTGGCGCTGGTGAAGCGGATCATCGAAGTCCACGGGGGCCGGATCTGGGTTGAGTCTGATGGGCCGGGCCTGGGCACGGTCTTTCGCTTCACACTGCCCAATACGAGGAGGGTTGAGGTCGGCTGAAGGGATCCCTTTCAGGATCTTGTGCCTGGTCTTGGGGAGGGTCGCCAATGGGGTGGGAGCGACGGCGGTCGTCAAGCGGTGAGCTGGAGAACGGACTCCGGTTTTCGGGTCCGATCAGGAGCGAAATTGAGGATTTGCGGTTGGAGAATCGAGAAGGATTTTGATATCAGCCGCATTGAAAGGTTTGATACAGGTCGCCAAACTCCGATATAATTAAAAATTGATGATTCTTTCGGGCTTCCTGGACCGCCGGCTTCCTCTGGTGATCCAGGTTGAGCCCTTGAAGACTGAGATCAGACGATCGACCTTCCCCGAAAGGGCGCAGCCAAACAGCAAGGAAAGCCATGGCGAATATGCAGGGAGAACCCATTTTCATTCTTCTTGTGGAAGACGATCCGGCGCATGCCGAGATCGCCATGCGAAATTTGGAAACCTGCCGGATGGCCAACCACATCCGTCATGTCTGGGACGGGCAGGCCGCCCTCGACTACGTCTTTCGACAGGGCGAATACGCCGATCCCGTGGCAAATCCGAGGCCGCATTTGATCCTCCTCGATCTCCGGCTCCCGAAAGTGGATGGACTGGAGGTGCTGAAGCGTATCAAGTCAGACCCCGGCTTGGGCTCGATTCCCGTCGTGATCCTCACGACCTCATCGGCCGAAACGGACATCATCAAGGCATATGACAACCACGCAAGCAGTTACCTCATCAAACCGGTGGACTTCGACAAGTTCATGAAACTGATGGAGACTTTCGGTTTTTACTGGATGGTTTGGAACTGCTTTCCACATTCCAGAGAGGAAGAATAGAGTGGATGCAGCGGTCATCGATGTTCTGATCGTCGAAGACGATCCAGCCCATGCTGAAGCTATTATGAGATCGCTGGAAGCTGACGGATGCGCGCGCGTTCAGACGGCCTCGTCATTGCGTGAATACCGGGAAGCGGTTTGCTCCTGCAATCCGTCGGTGGTTCTTGCCGACCTGAACCTGCCCGACGGGCAGGCTCTGGAAATGCTCTCCTTTCCGCCGGAGTCTCAGGCCTTTCCTGTTCTGGTGATGACGAGTTACGGGGACGAGCAGAAGGCGGTGCAGGCCATGAAAGCCGGGGCTCTGGACTATGTGGTCAAATCAGCTGAATCTTTTGCCGAAATGCCTCGGATTATCGAGCGAGCCCTCCGTGAATGGCGTCTCATCATCGAAAAGCAGCGTGCAGAAGCCGAACGCCTCGAAATGGAGCGGCGCCTTCTCCACTCACAGAAACTGGAGAGCCTTGGGGTGATGGCAGGAGGCATCGCGCATGATTTCAACAATCTGTTGACGGCGATCCTCGGACATGCGGACCTGGCGCTTCTGAACCTCTCGCCTTCGGCGCCGGCGCGCAGCAACATCGAGGAGATCGTCAACGCATCCCGGCGGGCGGCGGACCTCTGCCAGCAGCTTCTGGCTTATACGGGCAAGGGGAAGTTCGTCATCGAGCCCATCCTGCTGGACGAACTGATCGAAGAGATGGTGCACCTCCTTCGAACCTTCATTTCGAAGAAGGTGATCCTCAATCTCAACCTGCACAGGAATCTGCCGAGAATCGAGGGCGATCCGAGTCAGATTCGGCAGGTGCTCATGAATCTGGTCATGAACGCTTCGGAGGCCATCGGCGACCTGAGCGGCGCGGTAACGATCTCGACGGAGGTAACCTACTGCGATCGCGGATTCCTGCGCGAGACCTATCTGGACGATGATCTTCCCGAAGGTCGCTATGTGACGCTCGACGTGAGCGATACGGGATGTGGCATGGATCGGGAGACCAGGGAGCGAATTTTCGAGCCCTTTTTCTCGACCAAATTCACCGGGCGTGGCCTCGGCATGTCCGCGGTGCTCGGCATTCTGAGAAGCCATCGAGGCGCTGTCAAGGTCTACAGCGAGCCGGGAAAGGGCACCGACTTCAGAATGTTCTTCCCGGTCTCCGAAAAGGTTGGGGAGCCCACCCTGCTCAGGGAGATTCCAAGGGGGCAGGAATGGAAGGGAACGGGGACGGTGCTCCTGGTGGACGACGAGCAGACCGTGCTCGACATTGCAGGGCGAATGCTGGAAATGCTGGGTTTTTCCGTTGAGACGGCTGTGGACGGCATGGATGCCCTGGATGTGTTCAAAAGAAGGCGGGACGAAGTCAAGTGCGTTCTCCTGGATCTTACCATGCCCCGCATGAGTGGAGAGGAGGCTTTCAAGGAACTGCGCAGCCTGGATCCCGTTCTCCCCATTGTGCTGACCAGCGGCTACAGCGAGATGGAGGTGGCCACGCGCTTTTCCGGAACGAATGTCTCGGCCTTCATTCAAAAACCGTATCGATTCAGTGAACTTCGCGAAACGCTCAGAAGAGTGATCGATCCATCCTCTTGAGCAGCACAAGTCCGCAGAAGAGGATGTGGATTTGGCAAGGACTCCTGCTCACCGGCAGCCGTGAATGACGCACCAGTCGGGTTCCGCCATCGTGGAATGGACACTGTCAGTTCAACTGCGACGCACATCCCTGAAATCCGAAGAGACTTCCTGTCTGCGCCATCCATTGGACGATGTCGAATGGAGGCGCATTTTCGGCGCTGTCAGCCAGACCGTCCGCAACGCCGGCGAACCCGGCTTCAGGGTGATTGCCGAGCACATTGCCGGGCTCATCCTCCTTCTCGACCCACTGATGACGTCCTATTGTCAGCGGACCTGTCCCACTTGCCTGGACCCGTGCTGCAATGGTCGAAAGGTGTTCTTCAATCTGACGGACGTGGTCTACCTTGCGGGTCGTGGAAAAGGGGCGGTCCCCGGCCAGACGAGATCGCAGGCGGGCCTGCCATGCCGATATCTCAGCCGGGAAGGCTGCCGGTTGAGTCGCCTGCTGCGGCCCTATGTTTGTACCTGGTTTCTCTGTGAAGCCCAGATGGCATTGTTGCAGGCAGAGCCCGTCCGCTTTCAGAGGAGCATCACGGAAACGCTCACGGAAATTCGTCGGGGCCGGCTTCTGCTGGAGTCCCTCTACGAGGAGTGCACGGGGCGATCGTCAGAGTGAGTGCTGGTGTCCGGTGACGAATTCCGTGTGAAGGGATTATCTCCCGCCTCAACCCTCGGCCATGCGTCTGTGAGATACATGGCACCCCTTTTTCATCCCCTGTTTTCGAAGTCGATGCCTCCGTCCACTCTATTTACTCATATAATCAAGGCAATAGCTGACCTGCAAGCGCAAAGCGGGATGAATGAATGAGAACGTGAGACGATCTGTCTGAGACAGGTTCGGTACTTCCGACTCTTGGTCTTCAGGCAGCGGCAGAAGCCTCTCGTCAGGAAAGGCTTGCAGAAATGGGCTCGATGAGCTAGGAGGGTTCAGGAGGAGTGTGGCCCGGGGCAAGGGAATGCCGCTCAGTCACGAGCGGCAGGCACGTTGCTTGTGCGGAGGAGACCATTGTCCCGGCTCAGATCAAGGCCTGGTTGCTGGAGATTTCAACACCGCGAGGGAAGGAGTCTTTTCCGGGTGTTTTGAGGAGGGGGAGAGGGGACTGATGATTGGGGCGTGCTTTGTTGGCAGGGAGCGGTTGGGGGTTCGGATTGGATTCAATCAGAATCATTCAGGATTCAGTTCACGGAGCAAACCTAGATTCGGCTTTCTGGTCTTTGTCCTCTCCATGATTGCGGGATGTTCCACTTTTTCCTCCCATCAAACATCTTCGCTTCACTCAACGACTCCACGGGATAAATTCGGCATTGCTTCCGAGGAAGCCCTGCATGCTTCAAAACATCTGGGCGCGGAGGGGCGGTCGAAATCCGAGCTCATCGTTCCGGACCAACCCTCCATTGATGCGTGGACGATTAACTACGCCGAAAAGAAGCACCAGTCTTTTCAGACACTCTTGAGGAGAGCGGAAGCTTACGTCCTCCCCGTTCAGAGCATTTTCGCCCATGCGGGCGTGCCCAAAGACCTGGTCTACGTCGCACTGGTGGAGAGCGGTTTTTCGGCCACGGCCCGCTCCAGCGCCGATGCAGTCGGGATGTGGCAGTTCATCGCGTCGACGGGGGAACGTTTTGGACTGGAGCAGAACAAGTGGATCGACGAGAGACGCCATCCCTTCAAAGCCGCGGAGGCTGCTGCGGCCTATCTCTCGGCCCTGTACGATCAGTTCGGCTCATGGTCCCTTGCCCTCGCCGCCTACAACTGCGGGGAAAACCGTGTTCAGAGGGAGCTCGATGAAAGCGGTCTCACCACGTTCTGGGAGCTCCGGGAGGCGGGCAGGCTTCCGTCCGAGACCGAGGAGTATGTCCCCAAAGTCTTTGCTGCCATCCGAATCAGCCGGGACATTAACCGTTACGGCTTCTACTTCAAGCCGGAGAAAGACCGTCCAGCACACGAGACGGTGTCGGTACCGGGCGGGGTGAAGCTCGCCTGGCTCGGACAGAAGATTGGGGTGGACGAATCGATCCTCCAGGAACACAACCCCGAACTTTGCCGCACCATCACGCCTCCTGATGCTCCCGCGTACATGCTGTGCGTTCCTCCGGGAACCAAAGAATCCGTGCTGGCTGCCTTGACAGAACCGCGCCCCTCAGAATTGCGCCCATCGGCATCCTCCTCCAGAGGAGGGCAACGTTCGTCGCGCCCCGCGGTCGGGACCTCGAGGGGCAAGAAAGCCGATAATTCCGTAGGGAAACGGGTGTCGAAGAAGAGCTCCTCCGCAACCCCATCCACCGCCTCGAAGCAGGATCGGCGTGCCACACCCAAACTTGCCAAGGCCTCAGAGACGCCCGCGGATGGCAAGGCTCCCAAGGCTATGGGCGGTGCGAAGCCCGCTCAAGAGGTGAAGACGGCCAGGAAAGCTGTTCCGGCAGGGATTGTCCCGGCCATTGCAAAGAAGAAGTGAAATACAGCTGTACCTGCCTTGCCGGGCAGAATCGCTGTATCTGCTTCTGCCTTGGGTCCACGGCCCCCCTCCCGGCCCCGTTGTGGCTCTCCTTTTGACCACATGTTCTCCTTGCCCGGCCGTGGGCTGTCAATTCCCGTTGCCACCCCAGAAGGGTCCCGGCTTTGAGCATTTCGCGCTCTTCCGGTGAAAGGTGCCCGGCCAGCTCTTTCCTCTCGATGGCTACACTCCGAACAAAGAATGAATTTGCTCACAGGCTTGCTGAAGTGGGAGCAGTCCGTTTCCGGTTGCCCTTACACCGACGGCTGGCGATCACCGGAATCCAAGATTATCCTCGACCAGGTGAAGGGTGGCCGGAAGAGGAAGAGTAGACGTCCGCCCCACGCGGGTTCGACGTCGTTCTCTCTGGAGACAGTGGGGCAATGTGGGGCCAGGCAAGGACATCACCATGCGTAGCGCGGTGCACCGATCCCGATGCCGCTCAATCACGCAATAGGGTATGTGGAAAGGAGAAAAATCTTGCCGCGGCATGAAAAAACTCTGATGCCGACAAGGGGGAGCGGCGTGGACCCAATTTCGGTTCGACCAAAGCTGCAAGCGGTGTGCTTCGACTTCAGAGGGGTGGCGCTGGGGGTGGAAACGAAACCATCCGGTGAGTGCCAGTCATGAAGGTCGTGACTCACACTGATTTCCACATCGTCTACCATACAGATCCAGCCGCGGGGCCAGGGAGAATCCAGTCCATCCGGAGGGCAATGGAGAACGGAGTGGAGTTTGTGTTGGCCACCCCTGCCCGGAAGGAAGACATCGAGCGTGTGCACTCAAGGCTCCACATCAGCAATGTCAGTCGCCAGGGCATGTCTGCAGTTCTTCTGGAAACATGTCCTTGAGCGCGACTGGGAGTGGGTCAACATTGTCAAATAACTGGACCACAAGAGATCAATTCAGGCGGAATCACTTTTCGGCGAGCCACCAGCTGTTGCGCGGCACAGCCGTTGACGATCCGCCGGGTGGGCCAACGCATCACTGCGGCATCAGCGCGAACACACCCCAGCCCAGGTATTCACGCGTGTAAGCGGCGTAGCGCTCGGGTTCCGAGGTCA
>CAZEOY010000154.1:0-7490 GCA_964513835.1 uncultured Syntrophobacteraceae bacterium | reverse complement strand
ATTCTGGGGCTTCCCATCGCCCAGTACCCGGACATCGTGCCGCCGGAGATCGTCATCAACACGTTCTACACCGGAGCCGACGCCCAGACCGTCGAGCAGTCCGTGGCGACCCCCATCGAGCAGGAGATGAGCGGGGTCGACAACATGAACTACATGTACTCGCTCAATGCCAACAACGGCGAGCTCAAGCTCTACGTGAACTTCGACGTCTCGACGGACCCGAGCATCGACCAGGTGCTGGCCCAGATGCGCAAGAGCCAGGCGGATTCCAAGCTCCCTGCCGAGGTGCGCGACTACGGCGTCACGGTCAAGAAATCCACGTCGTCGCCCCTGATGCTGGTTTCTATTTTCTCCCCGAACGATTCCTACGACGCCACGTTTCTCGCCAATTACGCCTACATCAACCTGAACGACCAGCTCACCCGCGTGCCCGGGATCGCCAGCATTATGGTTTTTGGGGCCGGCCATTACGCCATGCGGATGTGGGTGAGGCCCGACGTTCTGGCCAAGCTCAGCGTCACGATCCCCGAGATCGTGGATGCGGTGAAAAAGCAGAACACGGTGAACCCGGCGGGCCAGGTGGGCGGGGAGCCCGCGCCTCCGGGCCAGGAATACACCTACGCCATTCGAGCCCAGGGCCGTTTGGAAACCCCGGAGGAGTTCGGCCGGATTGTGGTCAGGGCGAACCCGGACGGGTCTCTCGTGCGGTTGAGCGATGTGGCGAGACTCGAGCTCGGCTCCCAGACGTATGCCATGAACGGCCGGCTCAACGGGAAGGCCTCCGCCGTCCTGGCCCTCTACCAGCTTCCGGGGACCAACGCCATCCAGGCCGTGGACGGTGTCAAGAAGCTCATGGAAGAGGTGAAGCAGACGTCATTTCCCCAGGATCTGGATTACGTCGTCTCGCTCGACACCACCCAGTCCGTTCGGGAGGGCATCAAGGAGATCCTCCACACCCTCGTGGAAGCCCTGGTGCTCGTCATCATCGTGGTCTTCATCTTCCTCCAGGGCTGGCGGGCGACACTCATTCCGGCTCTGGCGGTCCCGGTCTCCCTCGTCGGGACCTTCATGTTCTTCCCCATGATCGGCTTTTCGGTCAACACCATCGCCCTCATGGGGCTGGTGCTCGCCATCGGCCTCGTGGTGGACGACGCCATCGTGGTGGTGGAGGCGGTGGAGCACCACATCGAGCATGGGTTGTCTCCCAAGGAGGCGACGCTCAAGGCCATGGAGGAGGTCTCGGGGCCGGTCGTCGCCATCGCGCTGGTGCTCTCGGCCGTCTTCCTGCCGACCATTTTCATCCCGGGGATCACGGGGAAGCTCTATCAGCAGTTCGCCGTCACCATCGCCATCTCGGTGCTGATTTCGGCCTTCAACGCCCTGACCCTCAGCCCGGCCCTTTCGGCCCTGATCCTCAAGCCCAAAAAGCAGGCCCGGGGGCCCCTCGGCGCCTTCTACCGGGGCTTCAACAACGTCTTCGGCGCGGCCACCAACGGCTACGTGAAGCTCTGCGGCTTTTTCATTCGAAAATTCGTGATCAGCCTGCTCCTGCTGCTCCTTTTCACCGGGGCCACGGGGCTGATCGGGGGGAAAGTCCCCGGGGGCTTCCTTCCGGAAGAAGACCAGGGCTTTTTGTATGCAGGGGTACAGCTTCCCAACGCCGCCTCGCTCCAGCGAACCGACGAGGCCTGCCGCGAGCTCGAGAAGATCATCATGGAATCCCCGGGGGTGGAGTACTGCACGACGGTCGTGGGCTACAGCATGCTCTCGGGTGTCACCAACACCTACAGCGGCTTCTTCTTCGTCACGCTCAAGCCCTGGCACGAGCGCAAGAAGCCTGAAGAAAAATACGGGGCCATCATGGCGAGCCTGAACCGGCGATTGGGCCAGTTGCCTCAGGGGACGGCCTTCGCCTTCTCGCCTCCGGCCATTCCGGGGATCGGAACTTCGGGCGGCGTCACCTTCCTCCTGGAGGACCGGTCGGGTAAAGACATTCCCTTCCTGTGGGAGAACACCCAGAAATTCCTGGCCGCAGCGGGAAAGCGGCCCGAGATCGCCCGGGCGACGACGACCTTTCTGCCGACCGTCCCCCAGATCTTCGTGGATGTGGAGCGGGACAAGGTCCTGAAGCAGGGGGTGGATCTCAAGGATGTGTACGGAACGCTCCAGGCCTTCATGGGCGGGTATTTCATCAACTATTTCAATCGATTCGGCCGTCAGTGGCAGGTGTACCTGCAGGCCGAGGGGGAATACCGCACCCAGGCAGAGCAGCTGGGGCAGTTCTACGTGCGGAACGATAGTGGGGGGTCCGTTCCGCTCTCCACCCTCATCCGGTTCGAGGACCGGGTGGGCCCCGAGTTCACCATGCGCTACAACCTCTACCGGTCAGCCCAGATCAATGCCACGGCGGCGCCTGGTTTCAGCTCGGCCCAGGCCATGAAGGCACTGGAGGAGGTCTTCGCCCAAAACATGCCCCGGGAGATGGGCTACGACTACCTGGGCATGTCCTTCCAGGAAAAGAAGGCCCAGGAGGGTGTGCCGGTCTCGGTGATCTTCGCCCTGTCTCTCATCTTCGTCTTCCTGATCCTGGCCGCGCAGTACGAGAGCTGGTCGCTGCCTTTCGGCGTGCTCCTCGGAACGCCCGTGGCCATTTTCGGGGCCTTCGCCGGCATTTTCGTCATGCGCCTCGAATTCAACCTCTACGCCCAGATCGGGCTCATCATGCTCATCGGCCTTTCGGCCAAGAATGCCATCCTCATCGTCGAGTTCGCCAAGGTGGAGCTCGAGAAGGGAAAGGGCATCGTGGACGCGGCCCTCGAGGGGGCCCGGCTGCGGCTGCGCCCGATCCTCATGACGAGCTTCGCCTTCATCCTGGGGTGCGTGCCGCTCGCCGCCGCTTCGGGGGCGGGGGCCATCGCCCGGCAGGTGATGGGAATCGGCGTCATCGGCGGTATGCTGGCCGCATCATTCATAGCCATCTTTCTCATCCCGGTGACCTTTTACGTGGTGGAGCGGCTGGCGCACCGCGGGGAATCGTCGGGAGGACACACGGGGGGAGCGGTTGAACATGTGGCGGAAAGCGAAGAAAAGGGAGGGGAGCATGCGTAGACAGGTTCTCGCCTGTGTGCTGGCGGCAATGCTGTCGGGCTGCGCCGTGGGGCCGGATTACAGGCGCCCGGCGGTCGATGTGCCGGCCGGCTGGCGCTATGAGGTGACGGAAGCGAAGGAGGTCGCCAACACGGCCTGGTGGAGGCAGTTCGGGGACCCCGTTTTGAATGAGCTCGTCGAGATCGCCCTCGAGGAGAACAAGGACCTCCTCATCGCCACGGCGCGCATCGAGGAGTTCATGGGCCGCTACGTCACGACCCGCGACAACCTCTTCCCGCAGGTGAGCGGAGGGGCCACCGCCGCCCGCCAGCGGGTGACTCAGGACAGTGTCTCTCCCATCCCGTCCACCCGGGCGACCTTCGACACCTATGACGTGTTTCTGAACGGGAGCTGGGAGATCGACTTCTTCGGGCGGCTGAGGCGGGCCACCGAGGCGGCCCGGGCGGATCTCCTCTCCACGGAAGAGGCCCGCCGGGTCGTCATCCTGACCCTGGTCTCGTCCGTGGCTGCGGCCTACGTGGACCTCCTGACGCTCGACAAGCAGCTCGAGATCACCGAGAAGACCGCCCAGGGCCGCAAGAAGAGCTTCGACATCTTTCAGATGCGCTTCGACGGCGGCGTGGTCTCGGAAGTGGTGCTCAGCCAGTCGGATGCCGAGTACATGGACGCCCTCTCGAGGATTCCCCAACTGGAGCGCGCCATCGTCCAGACTGAAAATGCGCTCAGCATCCTCCTGGGGAGGAACCCGGGCGACATCGTGCGCGGCCGGCACCTGGATGAGCTGGGGATTCCCGCGGTGCCGGAGGGGCTTCCGTCGGACCTCCTCACGCGTCGCCCCGACATCCGCCAGGCCGAGCAGAACCTCATTGCGGCCAACGCCCGCATCGGCGAAGCCAAGGCTCTCTATTTCCCGACGATTTCGCTGACGGGCCTTCTGGGCAACTCCAGCACCGATCTTTCGAACCTCTTCATGGGATCCACCAAAATCTGGAGCCTGGCGGCGCCCCTCACCATGCCGATCTTCACAGCGGGCCGCATCAAGGGCCAGGTGAAGGCGGCCGAAGCATTCCAGCAGCAAACGCTCTATGCCTATCAGGCGGCCATCCAGAATGGATTCCGGGAGGTGGAGGATGCTCTCGTCGACCGTGTCAAATTCAAGGAGCAGTTTGAGATCCTGGGTGAGCAGGTCGACGCTTTGCGCACCTACGCCCGGCTCTCGACCATGCGCTACGACGAAGGCTATGCGAGCTACATCGAGGTGACCGACGCCGAGCGAAGCCTCTTCAACGCCGAGCTCGTCCGTGCCGGCATCCAGGGGAATGTGCTCAATGCTTACATCAACCTCTACAAGTCCATGGGGGGCGGCTGGGTGGAGGCCGCGGAAAATCGCGTGCCCACGGGCTCCGAGGAACCGCCTGCCGAGGAGTACGTGAAAAAGGCTCCTTCCGGGGGCTGATGGCCAAGAGGTCGACTGGGTGAAAGCTCGACAGCGTTTCTGGTGGGCAAGATAGAACCTTTGCCCACCCTACTGGTCCGGGAGCTGCGATGGTTGTAGGGTGGGCAGAAGCGGTAGCTTTGCCCACCGAAAAATGCGGTTTCATGAGGGCGGTGGGCAAGATAGAACCTTTGCCCACCCTACGTTTGAACGGCATCGGGGTTCATTTCTCGCTGTAGTACTCAATGGGCCTAAGTTTCATTTCAACCGGAACGTGGCGAAGCGATGAAGGTCATAAGTCGAGACTCGAGCCCTGAGCTCTTGAGACGGGGGTAAGTATGCAATCCAGGCAAGGGATGTGTTTGGGTTTGGCGCTTCTGGCTTTGATCGTGGCGGCGGGCTGCCAGACGGCGACGGTGGCGGAGAAGTCGGCAGCGGCCAAAGGTTCATCGGAAGGCGATCCACTCGGCAAAATGGTCATCGGGGAAACCACCTGGCCCAAATGGAGGGCGGAGACGGGGTGGGAAGCTGCGGACTGGTACCGGCTTCCGCCTGAAAAGGTTGCCTCACTCAAGCAGCTTCAGCAGAAGAGCCAGGCCGCTTTCATGATTTTTGGCGGTTCCTGGTGCAAGGACACGCACCAGCAGCTCGGCATGATCATGGCCATCCTGGAGCAGGCCGGGGTGCCGGCGGAGCGGGTGAAGCTTTATGGGGTCGACCGGTCCAAGACTGAGCCATCGGGCACGGCGACGAAGAACTCCATCCAGAGAGTGCCTACCCTGGTGATGCTGTCCAGGAGCGGGGAGATGGGTCGGATTGTCGAGTACCCCCAGGCAACCTGGGAAGATGACATGATCCGGATTCTCTCGAAGAACTGATGGCAAGAGACAATGCGGGTCTCATGAGCTTGATTCATGACCTCTATCACCGCCTGATTCGAAACCCGGCCTGGTTCTGGTCCACCGATGCCGGCCTTTCCGCTCTTCTGATCTCTTTGACGCTCTATATTTTCATCATCCACCCGCTTTCCAGGCACACCGGCATGGGTGAGACCCTGCGCGTCCTCTTTGTGCTCGTGATCTTGTCCGGAGTGTTCAGCGCATCCCCCAGCGCCCGCTTGCGGCGACTGATGCTGTTCGTGGCCATCCCCGCGGCCTTGCTTCAATGGAGTCCCGACACGTCCACCGGGAAGATTTGGCTGGTTTTGCACTATGGTTTCAATGCGGTTTTCTCCGGAATGATCGTCGTCGCGCTCATGATGAGGGTTTTGGAGCGAGGCCCGAAAACCGGCCATCGGGTACGGGGAGCCATTGCCGTCTACCTCATGCAGGGTATCATGTGGGCGGCACTCTACCAGCTGGTCGAAGTTCTCCTGCCGGGCTCCTTTCAACTTCCTGCAGCGGCGGATGGCGCACCGCTTTCATCTGCAGCCTGGAACAGCTCCTTCCTCTATTTCAGCTTCGTGACGCTCACCACGGTGGGCTACGGTGATGTCCTGGCTATCGACCCCTTGGCGAGAAGTCTCGCCATGATGGAAGCCCTCGCGGGCCAGCTTTTTCCGGCTGTGCTCATCGCGAGAATCGTGGCCCTGCAGGTGAGCGAAGATCTTTCATAGCGTGAGCAATCCTCAGAGATCACCTGAGCAGGTTGCTAGGAGGATGTCCGAGAACACCTTTTTGTCATTTCGAACGGAGCGTGGCGGAGAGAGAAATCTCATAAACGCGGTGTTGCGATGAACGAGATTTCTCGCTGTCGCTCGAAATGACAGTTCCCGGACAGCCTCCCGGTGAATATTTCAGGACCCCGTCATTCCGTCAAACCCGCGAAGGCGGGGCTCCGGAGGCCCTTGAGAGACCCGGATTTCCGCTTTCGCGGGAATGACACTCAGCCGGTTCAAGCGGTTCTGTGATCGTCGCCTCGGATCCCCTCGGCATCCGCCAGGAGCCACCGAAAGATGTCGGGGAGGCGGGCCTGCCAGGCCTCTTCGTTGTGGAAGTGCTCCGGCGCCACGACGTATAGCATTTCTTGCTCCTTGACCCCGATGCCCTTCAGATGCTCATGGAAGCGCTGCGTCGCATAGACGTAGTCCAGGAAGATGTCGTAGAACCAGTAGCGCTCGAGCGATCCCACGTCCATGTACAGGCGGCACCAGCGTCCCGTCGGGCGGTCCCAGTGCCGAAAGATCTCCCCGTCGGCCCACATCACCGTGGGCGAGACCGCCCCGATGCGCCCGAAGACCTCCGGGTGGGATCGCCCCATGACGAGGGCCATCAGGCCCCCCAGGCTGGCTCCCATGATTCCCGTCCAGTGAGGTTCCGTGAGCGTCCGATATTCGCCGTCCACGAACGGCTTGAGGTGGCCCACGATGAAGTCGATGAGCTGCCGGCCGCCCCCGCCGCCTCCCACGGCCGGCTCCCACCAGGGCGAATACTCCCCAAACCGGTCGGGGCCGTGATCGATCCCCACGATGATCCAGGGCCGGAGGACCCCTTCCCGGACCAGCCGATCCATGGTCGTGTTGGCACACCACGTGTGATAGACGGCCGACTCCGGATGATTGAACACGTTCTGACCGTCCAGCATGTAGAGCACCGGAAAACGCCCCTCCGGCTCCATTTCGCAGGCATCCGGAATGAAGATGCGCAGCGTCCGTATCCTCTCTTCAGGGTACGAGAAGAAATCCCGGATGATTCGAATCCCGCCCATGAACCCTCCCCCCCCCATTAAAACCCCACGTCTGGACGCCAGATTAACACCAAAGCCCCCCACAAACACACCCGCCCAGGGGTTCTTCTTATCGCATCACCAATTCCATCCAGACCCACAGTTTTACTGTTGCAAAGAGTCACAATCGCCCGATCGCCCGAAGGCCGAATGTGATCAAAGTGGCATTGGCCGATGTGGCCATTAGTTGCAAAGAGTCACAATCGCCCGATCGCCCGAAGGC
>CAZEOY010000153.1:3718-7507 GCA_964513835.1 uncultured Syntrophobacteraceae bacterium | reverse complement strand
ACTTTGAGTGTCTGTCCGGCAAGCTCTTTGCCATTCAGACTGCTAATCGCAGCCAATGCCTGCTCCCGATTCGGCATTTCAACAAAGGCAAAGCCTCGAGGTTTGCGGGTCTCGCGATCGGTGACGATCTTGACTGCGCTCACTTCGCCGAACACCTCAAATTCTTTGCGCAATTCCTCTTCGGTAGTCCTGAACGACAAGCTCCCTACGAAAATGTTCACCATGACCTTCGACCTTTCGATGAATAGAGCAATAGCGATCCATGCTTATGGATGATGACTTGTTCAAAGAGAATTCATTGGGCAACAAATGTAAAAAAATGTAAAAAAATACTCACAGCGAGCAACATCCCAGATCCAGAATCAAACTAAAAAATTCCACCTACAACAATTCCAAAATTGCTGATTTTATGCTAAATGGAATCATGGATTAAATCAAGTGGCTGTTGAATTGGAATTTGTATAATTGTTCCAGGAGCCATTCCAGCTCAAATTCTAACTCAAATGTTTTGCCAATGAAAGAACGTTCAGTCGAGAATTCTCTTGCCTTTTTGTTCTGATGAAGTAAGATTCTGGTAAATTAGAGTGGTTCGATATTTTTGAGTCATCTCCGGGATCGATCTTTTGCCATGCAGTGAAACGGTTCAGAAGTTGCTCTGAAATAACGCACCCGAAGAAGAGCTTACAACGAATTGAAAGGACTGCAAAATGGCTGAAGGTCGAGTGAAATGGTTCAATGACAGCAAAGGCTACGGTTTTATCGAAGCCGATCAGGGGCATGATGTTTTTGTTCACTTCAGTGCCATCGAAGACAATGGCTTCAAATCGCTCGCGGAGGGAGAGAGGGTTTCCTTTGATGAGGGAAAAGGCGCCAAAGGGCCTCAGGCGCTCAAAGTGAAGAAAATATAGTTCCCATTCGGATAGCCAGTCCGTCTACGAAGGAAAAAGCCGGAGTGAATCTCCGGCTTTTTTTGTCACTGAACACACCCTTTACCGGGATCTTGCGGCTGTCAGGGGTGCGTTGAGAGTTCGCAATGGATAGCATGCGATCATGGCTCAAGGACCTAGCTCCTTGCTGCTTGAAAAGGGAAGAAAGCGGCAGCAAAAGGAGAAGGAGGTGCGTCAGGCCAGCGCCAAAGAGGCCAAATCCAGGCGGGAGGAATGTGCCCCCGGTGAGGACCCCGATATCGCCGGGATCAGACCTGGGCCACAACCCTAACCTGAGCAGTGGAAGCACTGACCTCACTTGAACCACGCTGAAGTCTTCAGGCCTGTCTTTACGGGACGGGACGTAAATTCTGTTGATCGTGCAAGTCTTGAGCTTGGGCTTCCTAACGTAGCAGATGATCCGCTGCTCATCAAATCATCGGAAAGGGCTGGATGCCTTATGGGAGAAGTCAAACAAATCAACTTGGGTCACAGCACCTATATCTGGGACGGGAGTAGATGGTATCATACCAAGACGTTTCTCACACCTCCCACGGTGGATATCCTCAAGCTCAACATTCTTCTGCTGAAAGCCCTTGAAGAGGAGGATATTTCCATTACGGATGTTCAAGATCTTCTGTTTCGTGCGCAAAAGGCCGCCAAAGCTCTTCAGTACCGCAGGATGGGGCTGATTGCTGAACGGATACTGAAGCTGGAGCCCGGCCACTGTGTTGCCGCTGAGATTCTGTGCTCTTCATTGAGGGAACAGAATCTGCCCGGCCAGGCGTTGAAGGCCACTCAACGTATGAAAGACACTGACCATGCTCCTCTGCTGCTAGCCAGAGCGGCGGCCCTTTGTGACCTGGAAAGATGGCAAGAGGCCTTGAACGAAATCAAGAAGGCGCAAGCGGTCGGAGCTGGCAGGCTGGCGACTCCGCTGATCAAAAGGATCAGGAGCGAGAGTGGTGCAAACCCTCCAGACGTCAAACGGAATTGAGCCTTGGGCATCCTGACGATGGGTATGGTTGATGGGCGTCCTGATCTTAACGCCGACACACCACTCCAGGCAGGCGATCTCCTTGCCTGCGTCAGGAAGGTCTGAGTGCTGTGCTCCAAGGGGAGACGAACCATGGAAGCAATGCCTAATGCCTCATTAAAGGATCTCTTGTCCACTGGATACTTTTATAACGAATTGAAAACATACATTAAAAGCACTGAGATAGATCTCTGCTCCTATAGCAGAAATTATGCTATTCCATATCTGAGCAAACTCTTGGAGCGCAATGAGGGTGCAGGTGAAATTCATAGAAACGAGATACTGGCTTTAGCTGTTGATTGTCTCACAAATGCTAAAGATGAAGATCTGACTGCCGCTATTCTCGAGCTCAAGAGCATCACCACATCCGAGATTGATGACAATGAGAAAGTGCTGCATCAGCTCGGCTCAGAGGACAAGGTCAGACTCAAAACCTGCCGTCACAAGTCGGAATCGGCGCAGACCCTTTCCAAACTGCTCGTGAGTATCATCAAGATGTTCAAGCTTGCTGAACCAACTCCAAAACGTGGAGCCAGCAAAGCCGTCAGGGGCGTTTTTGACCTTGGCCCTGAATTGCCTGAACCCATGTGAGCATTGTGAACATGGTGGGGAACGGCCATAGGTATTGATTCTGGAAATCACCAGCGAGGTGGGATCGCAGCCAAGAGGGCCGAAAGAATAAAGCAGCCCACAGTCTTCGCATTCCCATGTTATGCCGCCCCTCCCATCGACCGATCGACGGTTGGCTTGCCTCCAACCCTTTGCCCGGACTCTTCACGTCCACCAGAAACTCAGGAAAGGGGCCGCGCGATCCATGCTGAACGTTCATTATCCGGCCAAAAGCCATAGGAGACCATGCAATGCTCAAACGTATTATCCCTCGGGACAATCAAGGTGGCCCATTCCCCGATGAAGACTGGCTGGACTTGGAAGGCCTGGCACAGGCAGAGCTGACGTCCGAGGATGTGTCTCATCCGATCGAGTCGGCTTTCAAGGCCGGTGAGGGATCGGGCTGGCGGGCGGCCCAACCCGGTCAGCAGACAGTCCGACTCCTGTTTACTGAGCCACTGCAAGTCAGACACATTCACGTGGCGTTTCATGAAGATGATCAGCACCGCACACAGGAGTTCCTTCTGCGGTGGTCCTCTGACAGCGGTCGTTCGTACCGGGAAATTGTGCGCCAACAGTACAACTTCAGCCCTCCGGATACTGCCCGGGAAATCGAGGACTTTGCGGTTGAGCTGGACGGGTTGACGGTGCTGGAAATACTCATTTCTCCTGACATCAGCGGGAAATCCGCCCATGCTTCGATTGCCGAGCTGCGTCTCGCATAACCGCCGGCATCACTGCGGCGGGCTGAAGTCGCAGGGCACAAGCCTTGGGGGAACTTATCATGCCCATTACACATACGCAGCTGCGAATCTCAGCAACTGCGTCAATGCTATTGCTCTTGTCATAAGAGAAACTATTGTGTGGCCTGCTCATCTGCTTTTGGTGTTCAATGATATCTATCAATACTCTAATAAGGAAAGAGGCAATGGCCGGTGTTATCAAGCGAGGCCCTTATGCTGATAAAAGAGTCAATCCTCATGAGAAGAATGAAATCAAATATTGGTGTCATAAATTCACATGCAGTGAACTTCAGCTTAAGAATGCAGTCAGAGCAGTCGGGACTTCTCCTGATGCTGTTCGAGAGTTTTTGAAAGGAAAGAAAATTGAATTATGAAAAAATAGAATAAATACTTATAATAACGAAATACAAACATATTATTATCTCTATTAATGGTTGGATGAGTTTGACGGCCCCGGCGGAAGCAGGTTTCATTC
>CAZEOY010000153.1:0-3708 GCA_964513835.1 uncultured Syntrophobacteraceae bacterium | reverse complement strand
CTTGAAGTGTTTCTTAAGATAGGCGGCCGTTTGTCTGATGAGTTTCGCGGCCTCGGCGGAAGCTGGCTTCATTCTTTTGATGCCGGCGATGACATGGCTCTTCTGTTTCACAAAGAGGCTCACGAGGGAGGCGTCAACCCACTCCTGGGCTTTGGGTGTTCCCTTGCCATACTGGGCCGCCGCGAGCGCATGAAGATGCTCGGAGCAATGGTAGTAGTCCAGAACTTGTTTAGCTGTGGGAAAGAGCGGCTCGATAGGGTCTCTATCCAGGCGGCCCCATCCGCAACCACGCAGAGTCGCACTCGATCCTCGGGAATGAGCCCTGCCTGCTTTATGGTACAAAGGGACGATGCGAGCTCGTCAGCCGTGCCGATCTGATGCCAGCTCATGAGGTGTATGATCCGTTGTCTGTCAATGAGATAGAGGCGGAATCCCTTGACCTCCTCATAGTCGCCGCTGCCCCGTTCCCCTCTGCAGGGAGAGGGCTCGGGACGCACCGGAGCGTGGGCGCCGTCCAGAGTCAGCATCATGACCGGCCGGGACCAGCTTCGAGCCCGGGAATCCGGGCCAGATAGGGCCAGGAATGAAGAAGGCCACCGAACCGAGTCCGGAACCTGCGGGAAGAGGGTTTCAGGAACGATTTTCGAGGAAATGATTTCTGAATTGACAGATAAGAAGCTCCTGAATACAATGCCTTGCAGTAGTAGATATTGCTGCAAGGCAGAGATCAACTTTCTCTCTCGGAATTTTTTCTTCTAGAGATGATATTCTTATTTAGTGACGTAAGCGTTCAAGGGTTAGCCATTAGCAAGACAAGTGTAATCAATGTGTTGCATGGGAAGGAATGGAACTGGGAACCTGTACCAGCCTGGCTTTATTCTCCGATTTAGCTAAAAGCTAACAGTCAATGGCTGAATGCATACATGAACTTGATTTCACATCGACGCAATTCAAGGGCAAAGTTTATATCCCGCAATTTATGATCGTAATATGATAACTGAAGCTTTCTCAATACATTTTATTCAAGACTGACATCTCGTTAGTAAGTATTAAAACATCTTTATACATATTATAAATGCTATACTGAACCTTGCTGCTAAGACTCAAACTCAGTTTTGTATCAGTCTCAGTGGAGGAGACAATGGAGTACAACACAAATTTCTATGTCTCACTTCTCAATCGATCCACAAAGAATTCCCTTTTTAGAGAAGTATTCGGATGTATACAGATTCTTATCATACTGACTCTTTCTCTGGAATTGAGTGGATGTGCTTCCATTCCAATCGAGAAGATTCAGACTTATACTTGGGCTTATGAACAGGTCCGCATTGGAGGAGACCTGGTTTATGATCAAATCGCTCCACTGGTTAAAAAGGGAGCTGAAGACACCACCGGCTCCGTTGAGGACTGCGCAAAGGCGGAGAACGGATATCCAAATTGCTTCGACCCCGCTTTGGTGCTCAGTGCCTCCGGTACACGAACAAACGAAGAGATCTCCATAAGGGCGAGGAGAGTGGCCCTTGCGGCGGTAACACAGTATAATATCGTCCTTCTCGACCTTGCAAATGGGAAGACGGCTGATGAAGCGCGACAGCGTATTGAACAACTCACGGAGTTCATAAAGGTTTTCAGCAGCATTGGCGCCGTGGCAAACCCCGGTGTTGCTGCTCTAGTCACTTCAGGAGCCCAGATTGCTGGAACTTTGGCCGAACGGCTGGAACGGGCGCGGGCGAACGCCATCATTCGGAAATCTTTGATAGAGAGCAAGGGCGACATTCAGCATCTGTATCAGCTCCTCATCGATGATACATCCAAGATCTACCGTATCTATGTCAGTTCACAGGAAATAGCCATATCGGAGTTCGATGACCTTAGAAACAGAGCACGCATCAACAGGAAGCCCGAACAGCAGGCTGCCTATGAAAAAGAAATTGCGGGAATCCAGGCACAAATCAGAACCTTCCATGCAAGCCTCGGAGCATACGTCAATGTTCTTCACAAATCCTCCGCAGCATTGGACGACCTGGTTCAAACCGCCAGCAATCAGACTTTCTCTATCCGAGAGGCGACTGAGATAGCTCGTGAAACAGGGGAGCTGAGCGCAAAAGCTGAGGAATTCTTAAACCTTATTCGTGCAGTCCGAAAGCCGCCCCTTGGTTCAACCTAGATCACCCTCTGGTGGATACATGTAAGGAGGCGTAAATGGCGACAGATTTGACTCTCAAAAAGTTGTCGGAGATGCGGGCCAAGGCTCAAACAGAGGAAGAGCTCGACGCGATCAAGGAGGTGGGCGATTTCATCCTGAAACAGCGACTTGCTGACGCCATCAATGATTTCACGAGCAGCTCAATCCAGTTTGTTGATGTGTCCGCGAGGATCTTGAATCACATCAAAGAGATACAGTCCAAGACAAAGAAAAAAGCCCCTGGACTGGAGGCCCTTTTCGATGAGTTTGCCGTGCTGCATCGGAAGATGCATGAATCGGCTGCGATGGGCAAAACGGACGGACCGGACGCATCCACTCAGCAAACTGTAATCATCAACGATGAAGAGGACCTTGAACCGGCCAAGAGACCAGAACCTCTGACTCCCGGCCCTCGCCCCGAACCTCCTTTGGAGACACCCCGACCTCTCAGCAGCAAGAAGTTTGAGGAGCTCGCAGACGAATACACGACTTTTTTTGTTAGATCCGCCATACGTTCCCAAAGAGAAGATAAGGTTCAAGCTTATGCGGAGCAGGCCAAACGATTCAAATCACGCTATGACGCTGTCGCCGAGGACCTGAACGTTCCCTGGTGGTTCATTGCTGGGGTCCACCTCCTTGAGTCTACATTCAACTTTAACACCCATTTGCACAACGGGGATCCTCTCTCAGAGAGGACAAGGCGGATCCCCAAAAACCGACCGTCTTCTGGCAGCCCACCGTTCACTTGGGAGGCCAGCGCCAGAGATGCCCTGAGACTACAGAAACTCGCTGATCTCACCGACTGGTCTTTGCCAAGAGCCCTTTGGCGATGGGAGCGGTATAATGGTTTTGGCTATCGATCTCGAGGCGTTCCAACACCCTATCTGTGGAGTTTTTCAACCATCTACAAGCGTGGCAAGTTCGTAGCGGACGGCGTGTTCTCAGAGACCGCAGTATCTGAGCAATGCGGTGCTGCGGTACTGCTCAAAGCGCTTCATGAAGCAGGTGCGGTGGACTTGAATCTGGACCTTGTCGCCGATAACGAGCTCAATCAACCAGACTCAGACGGCGACGCTCAGAGAGTGGTGGATGGAAACCTCCCCAACATCGATGACTCAGTTCCTGTTGAGCATCCCTTTGAGGCCTTCTTCGCCAGAAATCTCCCTCATATAAAACACTTCAAATGGCATGAATTCCTGGTCAAGGGCGGTTCCCATGCGGCTAACGGCCTGAATACGGATCCTCCTGAGGAGCTTTGGCCCAATGTCATCGGGTTGGTCAATGTTCTCGACAAATTCCGAGAGGTAGTGGGTAGAGCTGTCGTACTGACGAGCGTATATCGCAGCAAGGCTTACAATCGAGCGATTGGCGGTGCAGAGCGGAGTCAGCACACGGCTTTTTGCGCTGCAGATTTCAAGATTCCCGGCTCAAACAACACAGGAGATTGGGCCAATAAGCTAAAATCGATGCGGACCCAAGGGGTTTTTGAAGGAGGGATTGGCATTTACAACACCTTTGTCCAT